>CAZNVA010000134.1:0-3539 GCA_964576335.1 uncultured Thermotogae bacterium
CTGTACGACATGACCGGGGTCTGCAAATTTACCAGGGGAATCATGTACGAGGAAGGCATAAGGGAACTGGTAAACGCGGTGACCGGTTTTGACTTCTCGAATTCGGAAATCATGGCTGCCGGGGAAAGAGTCTACAACCTTTCCAAGGCCTTCAACGTCCGGGAAGGCTTCTCGCGCGCGGACGATAGCCTCCCGGAAAGGGTGATCGAGGAAGAGGTTCCGGACGGGCCCTCGAAGGGCGAATCGATAGACAGGGAAAAGTTCGAGCGCGAGCTGGACAGGTATTATACCGTTCGCGGCTGGGACGAGGCAGGGATACCGCTGAAGAACACGCTCAAGGAGCTCGATTTACCGGAGGTTTCCGAAGAAATTGGAGTTACGGCGGAACTAGCTTTTAACAGCTAACTCGGCTTCCGCTTACCCGAGGATTTCCTCACTCTAGATAGCTGGAAAAGCAAATTTGTAAAAACAGCGGGGATATATTCGATCACTTGTAACGATAGAGGTTGGTAAGGATCGGTTTATTTTTGCTTGCAACCGGGAGTCTTTCGCTGCTGGCCTGGGCGTTTCTCCTGCTTGGCAGGAACCGTTTCTGGTTGACGGAGGAAAGCCTGGATCCGGGCGACGGCGGTAATGAACCCGACAGCTGGCCATCCATCTGTACGATAATTCCGGCTCGTAACGAAGCCCAGGTGCTGCCGGAAACACTGCCGTCCGTACTAACCCAGGATTACCCGGGAGAGTTAAAATTCTACCTCGTGGACGATCACAGCGAAGACGGCACGGGGGACAGAGCCAGGGGGCTGGCAGAAGCTACCAAACGGGAGGAACGGTTCCGGGTGATCGAGCCGCCACCAACACCCGAAAACTGGACCGGCAAAGTCTGGGCGCTCCATCAGGGCTTTCAGCGGGCCCAAAGGTCCGATTGTGATCTAATCTGGCTGACGGACGCGGACATCAATCACGGGTCAACTATACTGGAACGGCTCGTCAGCAAATTGACCTCGGAAAGCCGCGACGCCGTATCGGTAATGGCTGACCTGAGCACAAGTACCTTTCCGGAAAAACTGCTGATCCCTAACTTCGTCTACTTCTTCAGGATGCTCTACCCGTTCAGCAGGGTCAACAACCGGGAGGACGAAACCGCGGCTGCGGCCGGAGGATGCGTGCTATTTCGGAAGTCCCTGCTGTCGGAAGCGGGCGGCTTTCAAAGCTTCCGGAAAGCAATCATCGACGACTGCGCCCTTGCCCGAACTCTGCGGGACGAAGGCGGGGACCTCTGGCTCGGCCTTTCCCACATGGCAAAAAGTATCCGGAGCTACGGCAGCCTGGGCGAAATATGGAAGACGATATCTCGTTCCGCCTTCAGCCAGCTCAATCACTCGCTCCTCTTGCTCTTTGGCACGGTGGCCGGCATGTTTCTGCTTTTCCTGGTCCCTCCTGCCTGGTTTGTCCTGGGGCTAATCGGGGTAGTTAACCCGGTAGCAGGAATGAACTCCACGGTAGCCGTGGCCGTGGCCGCGCTGGGTGGAGCATCCTGGCTGACTCTCGCCTTCAGCTTTCTCCCGATTCTGAGCTGGTACGATTTATCGGGCTACTACGCGTTGATGGCACCGCTGGGCGGGGTTCTCTATACTCTAATGACGGTCGATTCCGCGCTGAGCTGGTTCAGGGGCGAAGGTGGGGAATGGAAGGGGAGGCAGTACGAATGACCCAGGGGAAAGTTCTCGGTCTCGACTGGGGGACCAAACGAATTGGAATAGCGATCAGCGACCGGGCCGGCAAAGTTGCCCTTGGTCGTCCCAGCCGGAAGAGAGAGGACCTGGAATCCGATCTCGATTACCTGGAGGAACTGGTCAAAGCGGAGGAAGTAAGAGAGGTCGTAATCGGGATGCCGCTGCACATGAACGGGGACGTCGGTGAATCGGCGGAAAAGGTCAGGGAATTCAAGCGTAACCTGGAGGAAAGGCTTTCCGTTCCCGTCGATACTGTCGACGAGCGGCTGACCAGCTCCGAGGCCGAGCGGGTCATGGTTGAATCGGATTTGCGCAGAGAAGAACGTAAGGAAAAGAGGGACAGGGTCGCCGCCACCCTAATTCTCCAGCGCTACCTTGACAGCGCAGTCGATTGAACACTTCTCGCAGGCGACGCCCCATTCGATCCCCTCAAGTATCGTGACCTTAAGAGACGGCTCAGGCAGGGTTGGTTGAATCCAGTGGATTTATTATCTCCTCTTTCGGAGAACCGGAAAAGCTTACGTAGCCGTCCTCCGTTATCCTGACCATGTCCTCTATTCTGACCCCACCCCAGTCGGGAATATAAATTCCCGGTTCCACGGTTACTACCATGCCTGGTTCGAGCACGTCATCGCTAGTCTCGCTCAACCGCGGTCCCTCGTGGACGTCCAGACCGACGCCGTGGCCGAGACCGTGACCGAACCTTTCCCCGTAACCGGCGGACTCAATTACTTCGGCCGCCTTCTCGTGGACGTACTCTCCTTCAACGCCGGGGCCGAGCTCTTCCAGTCCGACCTGCTGGGCTTCCAGAACTACCTCGTACACTTCCCTGAATTTTTCCGGGGGTTCGCCGAAGTAAACCGTCCGGGTCATGTCCGAACAGTACCCATGGTACTTTGCACCCATATCGACCAGCAAGTTCTCGCCTTCTTTTAGTTCCTGATCACCGGGCTTTGCGTGCGGCAGGGCACTTTTGGCCCCCACGGCCACTATCGGGGGGAACGAAATATCCTCCGCTCCGAGGTCCCGCATGAAGAACTCGAGTTCGAGCGCCACGTCCCGCTCCGTCATGCCCGGTTCCGCGTAATCAACCAGGTGGGAAAAGGCGCGATCGGCAATTCGAGCTGCCTCTTCCTGGAGCTCGATCTCGCCGGGCTCCTTCTTGCGCCGTAAGCCGGCGAGTTCGCCGTCCAGCTGGACTATCTCCACTCCTTCCAGACCGTCAGCGAGCCTGTTATAATGGTTCAGGCTTACGTCATTCTGATCGACCGCGATCGAATTTATCCCCAGGCCGTTGATCAACTCAACCGCCGTTTCCAGCGGGCGGGATTCTATCTTTTCCAGATCCGCTCCGGTTAACCTTTCCTCCGCCGCCTCCGAGTACCGGGAGTCCGTCAGAAATATCACCCTTTCCTCCAGGACCACCGTAACTCCGAGAGAGGAATCAAAACCGGTCAAATAACGCTGATTGCTCCTGTCCGACGACTCAATATTTAGAGCGAGATAAGCGTCTATACGTTCCTTACCCCCTGCTCCTTCCTCCAGCAAATTTCGAAGTCTTTCTATTTTTTTATTCATAACAGGAATATTGTGGGGTAGATTGTAACTTTTGCAAGTTTATTAATTGAGCTTAAGCGAATTCGCCGTTTCTAGTTGACAACTCTTCGATAAAACCGGGGACATACCCCACTCCTTCGACAAAGCTCAAATCGTCTCTCGACTTCGCTTAAAACCTTGTTCTATTGAACTATGGTAAAGAGAGGGCACCGAACCGAGAAAATTCCAGCGACGCGGCGCATATGT
>CAZNVA010000135.1:0-3529 GCA_964576335.1 uncultured Thermotogae bacterium
ACGATTTGCTGATCTGCGGCGATTCGGTCAAAAGTAACTGGGTGCGGGAGGAGGGGCACCTTTTGAAGCCAGGTGACCTCGAATGGATAGTGGAACGGGAGCCCGATCTCCTTATAGTTGGTAAAGGTAGCAACGGCAGGATGAAGATCGAAGAGAGGACTCGATCTCGTCTGGAGGAAAGAGGAATAGAGTTATGGTCCGATAAAACGGGCGAAGCGGCTGAGTACTTTAACTCGAAGCAGGACGGTTCGGAGCTCGTTGCGGCAGCTTTCCACCTTACCTGTTAATCACATTTCCCCGGGAGCGTAAAATGAAGGGTTTTCTGGAGGAAGACCAGCGAAGAAGGAGTCTGGACGAACTTAAGGAAATAATATTGAGAACCATCCGGGTCCGGCGAGTAACTCTGGTCCTCTTCCTCGTCCTTGCCCTTTACTTCAGGTTTGGAGCGGGTTTGAATTTTCCGCTTCCGCTGATATTTTCTCCCCTGATGTGGGGTATCATCACTTACCCATTCTCCCGGCTGATAGAAGCACAAAAATCCAGAGAAGCTCTCCATAACGTCCACTTCGGTTACTTCGTCGTAGAAGTGGCAATACTTACCTATCTCATTCATATTATTGGTGGGGTCGAGTGGATAGGTGTCGCTTTTTACATCTTTTCCGTTCTATACTCCAATTTCTTTCTGCCCCCCAAGAAGGGCTGGATCGTAACCTTTCTGGTGATCTCGTTTTTTACCGGCATGAGCTACGCGGAATTTACCGGGCTCATCCCTCATTGGTCGATTTTTCTCGAAAACCCGACCCTGTATAAGGATTCGTTCTACGTCACCACTACCATTCTTACCGGCGGTGCCGGACTATTCCTGACGACTGCGTATACGGTGCAAATATTTGCCCGGCTGTTCCGGGAAAAGAACGAGTCACTACGGGAAAGAGAGGACAAACTACAGCGACTCTGGCGCGAGCTGATATCGGCCAGAGAAGAGGAGAGGCAGAGAATAGCAAAGAGGTTGCACGATCAGCTCGGGCAGAGGTTGATGGGAATAAAGATGAAGCTGGATATACTGAACAAGGAAGTGGACGACCCCAGGCTGGAAGAAGTGAAGGGGTTACTCAGCGAGGCAATAACCGAAAGCAGGGATCTGTCGCACCTCCTGCGGCCCTCGACGCTGGACGAACTCGGTCTTGCCCCGGCGCTTCGGGAGCTCGTGGAAAACTACAAGGGTTCGACGGAGGTTGACTTCAAAACCTCTTTGACGCTGGAACGAGGTATTGAAGTAGAGGAAAAACGGGCGATACTCTACAGGGCAGCTCAGGAGCTGCTAAACAATGCCATCAAGCACGGCAACCCGAATGAGATCAAGGTAGGCCTTTCCGGCAATGACGAAGAGGTAACATTATCGATCGAGGACGACGGGGAGGGGTTCGACCCGGATCGGGTAGTGAAGGAGTCCGGTCTCGGTCTGAAGGGGATAAGGGAAAACGCAAACATTGCCGGAGGAGAGTTCCAGCTAAACTCCGAAAAGGGCGAAGGCACGAGGGCGGAAATTGTCCTGCCGCTTGATTGAGCTCGCGGGTGATTGAACGGAAATACCCGCTCCGTTAGCTCATTTTACCGCCAAATTTGGTACATCCCTTCCGTTTACCCCGGATATACGTGCGTTAAAATATAGGTGATTAAGATATGGATTTATATTTAGAAGCAAATAGAGGAGGTATTTCCGGTTCTGGAGGCGGGTTAGGTAAGCGGAAGGAAGCCGAGCCCGTTGAAGGCCGGAATACTCTGCGAATAGTTCTTGCTGACGACCATACCCTGGTCAGACAGGGGATTGAGACGTTACTTGCGGGAAACGAAACCGTGGAAATAGTCGGGCAGGCCGGTGACGGCTACCAGGCCCTGGAGTTGATCGAAGAGGAAAAGCCCGACATAGCTATTCTGGATATATCAATGCCCCGCCTAAATGGTCTGGAAGCTACTCGCAAGTTACGGGAACAGGGGCTGGAAACGAAAGTAATTTTCCTTTCGATGTACGACGATGAGGGCTATATCAGGAGGGCGGTGAAAACCGGGGCCGCCGGCTATCTATTAAAGGAAGACGCAATAGATGAGCTGGAGGAGGCCATTGGTTCAGTTAGAAATGGTTATTATTACATGTCTCCTCCGATCCTAACCTCGCTCGTTGAGATGATGAAGCGGGAGCTGGAGGATATAGAACCGGACGTGCTGGAGAAGTTAACGTCGCGGGAAAGAGAGATACTCCAGCTGGTTGCCGAAGGAAATTCGAACAAAGAAATTGCGGAAATACTATCAAGGAGCGTGGAAACGGTGAGAACCCACAGGGCAAATATGATGGAGAAACTGGATATTCATTCTGCCTCGGAAATTCGTGAGTTCGCGCTGGAAGAAGGAATTATAAAGGACGAAGAGAAATGACGAATCACGAAGAGGGCATACCGGAAAGAATAAAGCAACATAGGACGAGGGTTGCCAGGGCCATTCGGGATTACGTCAAGAACCGCGATGGAAGATTGCACGACATGATCCGGTACCACCTGGGTTTCGAAGCCGTAGACGGAAGCGGAGAGCTGAAGGGTAAAGCGATTAGGTCCTCCCTGGCGCTTTTCACCGCCGACGCGCTTGGAGTGGACCCGGAAGAAGTAGTGCCCGCGGCGGTCTCTCTGGAATTGATACACAATTTTTCCCTGGTACACGACGACATCCAGGACGATGCGGGGAAGAGGCGCGGTCGGGCCAGCGTTCAGCAGAAATGGAGCCCCGATCAGGCAATAAATGCCGGTGACGGCCTCAAGGACCTTTCGACGCTCGCGCTGATCGAAATAGGAAACGGCTCCAGTCCGGCAAAGGACCTGTCTGCACTCGATGCCCTGGGCAACTATTCGCTCAGAATGATCCAGGGGCAGGTCGGTGACCTCTACTACGCCGAGAGGGAAGAAGTTGGCGTGGGCGGTTACCTGGAGATGATTGAAAACAAGACGTGTGCCCTGCTGGAAGCTCCATTTCACCTTGGGGCCATTTATGCGGATCTGGAAGAGGTGGACCAACTTACCTCCTTTGGCAAGTTACTGGGCTACGTCTACCAGATCAGGGACGATTGGCTTGGTATCTGGGGCGAACCGGAGAAATCGGGCAAGTCGGCCGATTCGGACTTAATCGAAAAGAAGATGAGTTTTCCCGTGGTCTATGCCGTCCAGAATGGAGAAGGACGGCCGCTGAAACGGTTACAGGAACTATATTTCCGGAACCAGGTACTCGGTGACTCCGAGGTCGAAGAGGTCCGTCTGGCGCTGGAAGAGATTGGGGCAAAGCGAGCGACGAACAGAAAGGCGGAAGAGTACTGGCAGGAAGCCAGAAACGAGCTGAAAAATACTGATCTCGCGGAATGGGCGAAATCCGACCTCGAGGATTTTGGTACCTTTTTACTGAATAGAAAGAAATAGGAGATAGAAAGAAATAGGAGGAATATATATGGGTAGACCGTTAAAAATGAATGCCAAAATAGCGAGTTACG
>CAZNVA010000136.1:0-3528 GCA_964576335.1 uncultured Thermotogae bacterium
ATTGGGGCTGCTTCTATACTGCGTTCCGGAGTCGACGCGAGGGCGTTAGGAATGGGAGGGGCCTTCGTAGCCGTTGCCGATAACTATTCCGCTTCCTACTGGAACCCGGCTGGGATTACCAGAGCTGATGCTGCTTACCTGGGAGGAATGAACTACGACAAATTCGGTTTGGGTTTGAACCTGAACTACTTATCGGGGGGATTTTCTCCGTCTAAATTACCTTTGACACAAAATTTACCAATTGGTGGTCTAAAAATCCCGTTGATCCGGGACTTCTCTCTGGCAGGCACTTTCGTCGGTTTTTCTACCAACGTTCGGGCAGCTGACCCCGAGGGAAACCCAATCGGAGAGATTACCTACAGCGAAAGAACTTACATGGGAACAGTCGGCTTTAGCATTTCTTCCCTGGGCTCGATAGGTACTTCGATAAAAAATTACAGGTTCCGGGCACCAGGCGCTGGAGAAGACGGAAAAAATGCTACGGCAAATGGATTGGGGTTCGACTTAGGGTTGTTGGCGGAACCGCTCAAGAATTTCCGCGTTGGCGCGGCAGGATTTGATATCTCCGGGACCAGTATTAAGTGGAAAAATACGCCCACGGAACCCACTAATACAGCTCCTGCTCGCTATTCCGCCGGTATGGCTTACGATTTCGATTTTTCCACACTTCCAATCCCTGATTTAATTGCGGGGACTACTACTTTTGCCGGTCAGTACACTTTTGGACCCAATATTGCCGATAAAATCCGAGGCGGGCTGGAGTACAACGTTTCAATATTCTCCTTGCGGGGGGGAGTCGTTAAACCCTTAGACGGAAACCTGCAGTTCGCGGCAGGAGCGGGACTCAACATCAACCTTCTATCCGCGGACGTCGCCTGGGTGCAAAATACCTCAGTGGAAGGGGAAAACACCTCGGATACGGTAGTCCTTTCAACGGAATTTACGTTTTAAGAAACTGATCACTTAACCTAATACGTTTAAATATCCTGAAAATGAATTCTAAATTTCGTGAAGACAATTTTGTAATTCCGATTGCCCTTTTTGGCTTAGTGCTGTCATTGTTTTTGCCTTGCGAGGCTCTATCCGGACCACCGCCCGACAAGCCGATCGAGGCCAGCAAGCACAATCCAAGAATGTCGGGTACGCTGGAGCTTTTGGCTGAAACCGCCAACTCGTCCGGCGGCATTGCGGCAAGAAAACACGCCTCGCGTCAGGGAGTCCAACTATCGTCAAGCAATAGAATTACGGTCATAGCGGAACTGGAGCAGAACGCCCGGTTGGCTCCTGAAAAAATCCTCACTCTGGGTGGAAGTGTCCTGGGCAGGGCGGATAACTTAATAGAAATAAAACTTCCCGTTGACCGACTGGAAGATTTAGTGGAAAACAACAGAAGCATCCATTATCTCCGCACCCCTTATACCCCCCTGGCTTTCTCCGAGGTCGAGTACGGTTCGTACTTTTCCAATGGCGTTAACCTCACTGGCGGTGGTCTATATCACAGCAAAAATCTCCTGGGTCGGGGAGTAAAAATAGCCGTCATTGACGTCGGGTTCGGTTCCTTCAACTACGCCAGAGAGGACGGTGACCTACCGGGAAAAGTCATCGCGGACACCAAGGATTACACGGGAGGGGGGTTCCTCAATGGAGGCTATCACGGAACCGCGGTAGCAGAGATAGTCCACGACATGGCCCCGCTATCCGAACTCTACCTGAAGCGAATTGATACGGAAGTTAGCCTGGCAAATGCCGTCCAGGACGCGATATCTCAGGGGGTAGACGTCGTAGTACACTCCGTAGGCTGGGTCAATACCAACTTCGGTGACGGAACCGGAGTAATAGCTAATACGGCGGAAAAAGCCATCAATAACGGTATATTGTGGGTAAATGCCGCGGGTAATTCGGCCCGAAGTCACTGGGAAGGAAGAGCAAGAGATAGGAATAATGACGAATGGCTCGAATTTTCGAACGGTAAAGAATCAATAGAAGTCAGAGTCGATTACGCCAGCACTATCCAGCTTTTTTTGACCTGGAACGATTGGCCAGAAAGCGATAAAGATTTTGACCTCTTCCTTTACGACGATAAGGGAAATTTAAGAGCGTCATCTCAAAACAACCAAACCGGCACCGAACCACCGGCCGAATCAGTCGCCTACAGTACTACCGGGAGCGGGACCTACAGGTTGAAAGTAACTGCACCGGGAGAAACCCCGGACCTAAACAATACCGATATCGAGATTTTCAGTTTCAACCACCAGCTGGATCCTTACGTGGAAAAAAGCAGCGTAATGGCACCCGGAAACGTAGAGGAAGTGCTTACGGTCGGTTCAATTAACAAGAAAAACTGGAAAAGCGGAGAGATAGCTTACTATAGCTCTCGGGGTCCGACGGCGGACGGACGAGTTAAGCCGGACATTACGGGAGTTGATGGCGTTACCACTCTAGTCTATGGAGGATTTTTAGGCACTTCGGCCGCCGCCCCCCATGCAGCAGGTGCAGCTGCCTTAATCATGGCCCGCGAGCCGGATCTAAGTAATGAAGAAGTAAATCAAGCTTTGAGACAGGAAGCCCTGGACCTGGGTGAAACCGGTCCCGACAATACCTACGGCTGGGGAAAGATGAGATTGCTTTACAAAACACCATCGGGATCGAGGACGATAAATACGGATAAAAAACCACTCGATCCTGGAGATAAAGCTGAAGTCAACGTAAAAGCCAGTATGCCGGTTACGCTTCAGGGCGGTATGGAGCTCAAAGAAGAGGTTCCCGCTCCCCTGGAACTCGTCGAAATAAGAAAACCGGAAGGTGCAACCAGTTCGGGCCGGAAAATAACAGCTAGCTGGCCGGTCGTGGAATCCGGTGACACGATTGAGCTCAACTACGTTATCAGAGTTCCGGACGGCACCAACCCGGGTGAATACGAGTTCACGGGAACTATCAATGGTCAATCCATAGAAGGTGCATCGACAGCCACTGTGCACGACCCGGGGAAAGGTCAACTTGGCGATGACAACAGTTTAACTCTGGAAGCAGTAAAAACAAATACGACCGCTTCCGGAAATTTTGCCGTACAGGCCGAGGGCGAAAATATTTACGAAATAAGGGTAAAAGCGTTTTCACTGAACGGGAAGGAAATTTTCGATAGTAGATGGCAACCCGGTCAGGAATACCAGTGGGGAATGTACTCCGGGAACGGCGAGACTATCCCCAACGGAATTTTCCTCTACTTCGTGCAGGTAAAGGGACCGAACGATGAAATCAAGCGGAGTGGAATGAAAAAATACCTCGTCCTGCGCTAAAAATTTTCCTCGCCACTGATGAAAAAGAAAAACAGGCAGGCAAAAGGTGCCTGCCCTGAAGTACTGTTTCAAATGGACTTATTTGTAGACTGTCTCAAAACCTTACTAAACTAAAAGTCTATTTCTTCAAAGTCCTTGTCCACGTGGGGGTGCTCTTCGCCCTTGTAAGGTTTGAACTTCTTCAGCATTTCTTTTGCCAGGTTGTTCTTGGGCATCATCCTTCGAACGGCTT
>CAZNVA010000137.1:0-3521 GCA_964576335.1 uncultured Thermotogae bacterium
CAGATGACATCGTCCGGCGGGCAATCTTCAAAGGAAAACCTTTCCTGAAGTAACGCTCCGATTACGTTTTCGTCCGCGATTTGGTGGGCCAGATGCAGGTGGAGGCACTTGATGTGTTCGTCGCTTTTAATACCGCCAATTCCCCTGTTTAGAGCTCCAAAAGCACCTTTGCTTTTAAGAAAATCTTCCTCTTCTCGGCTCAGCAACTTCTTCTGTTGCTCTAGATAACTGACTTCGTTTTTTACGTATTTCTCTTTCAGCTTCTTATCCGCATTGAGCTCTTCTTCGAGACGCTCGATATAGCCGCTCGATTCGATTTTTGCAACTTCTTCCCTTCGCTTTGGCCCGGTTAACCAGTAGAGCGTTGGGAATACCTCGAAGTCCTCTTCCGAATTCTTTATCAGTGGTTTCGTCTTGATTACTACGGGATAACCGTAACTGCATCGGGCTGATACTTCGACCAGTCCCCTGGGAGCCCGCCCGAGCTGCTTCCTGATTATCTCCCTGTCCTTCGGTCTTACCTTGGCCAAACTTCCTCCTCAATCGAAGTTGAGAATTGGGGATGGACCGCTTAACTGGCCCATCCCCGAAACATTAAATTCAGATCTCAGTACTAAGCACCAAACTTCTTAAGCTGGTTGCTGTAACCCAGAGTCATCGGCAGCAAATTGCCACTAAAGCGACCGAGACCTCCAGCCTGCACGGAAACTTCGTCAAAGGAATCCAGGTCATCTTTTCTGACGTTCGGGCCTGCCACCATTGCGGGAACGGGGTCAGCGACGTGCCCACCGTACTCGATCGGAGTAGTATGGTCACCGGCGAAAGAGAGGTGCGTATTTTCCCAGTCGACGTTTTCCCTGAGCCAGCCAAACGTCCTATCTATTTTTTCGATAAATTTTACCTTCCCTTCGCCGTCGTGATCGTGCGAAGCGTTATCAGTACCCTTGAAGTGAACGAAAACTACGTCCTTACCCGCTTCAAATTCGTCCAGAGCCAGCTTGACCTTGTTTATGATTTTCGAATCAACCGTCCCGGTCGTTCCCTCGGCGTGCTTGTACTCCATCCCGGCTATCTTGGCCACACCTATGTAAAGCGCTCCGGCAGCTACTACCGTTGCCGATACTCCGTAGCGGTCCTCGACCGATGGTAATTCCGGATAAGTGGCGGCTCCTCGAGCCATGATCGCGTTTGCCGGAAGCTTGCCGGCCTCCTTTCTTTCCTCGTTTAACGGATGGTCTTCGAGTATTTCCCTGGCCTGTTCGGAGACCTCGTTCAGTATTTCGGCAGTCTTTTTGGACTTCTCGTCCTTTCCCTCGGCCCTGGGTATGGGGATATCCAGCTCGTGCGGGTCCGTAGGCGTTACGTTCCCTCCAAGCTCCGGACCAGTAAGACAGATAGCTCCGCGGTGCTCGGTACTCCTCTTGAACCTTACGTCGACATCCGGGTATTTTTCCGATCTTAATTCCGAAAGTGCCTCCTCAAGCCTGTCCTGACCCTCGGAAATCCTGCCGGCCCTTCTATCGGCTATCACTCCTTCCGAATCGACTGTGGCAAAATTCGTCCGGAAGCAGACGTCGTCCTCGGTAATATCCATACCAATTCCAGCTGCTTCAAAGACACCACGACCGGTATAGTACTCGTAAGGGTCGTAACCAAACAGGGACAGGTGCGCGGTATCGCTACCCGGCCTGACCCCCGGACGAATCGGGTCCATCAGGCCTCCGGAACCCCTAGCGGAAAGGAGTTCGTCTATCTCCGGGGTGTCGGCGACCTGCAGGCACGTTTGACCGTCGGCGTCGGTCGGCCTTCCTCCCAGCCCATCTGCGATGATCATTAAACTTTTCATTTAGATATACCTCCTGATTTCGTACTCTTGGAATTTTCAGATCCCAATAAATCAATTTGTCAACGGATTTCTGGCTATTAAAAGTTACGCCCTACCCGCCTTAATTTACAAGCCCGAACCGGAACCGGGCAGAAAAAGATGTCGTCGGGGTAAGAAAAGGCCCCGGATGAACCGGGGCCTGAGCATATTTTTAGTCACTTCCGGTTTCAGTCACAAAGGGGCGTGTACTCCTGGATAACCCAACCGGATGATTCGGGTTCAGTCTACCTGTTTCCAGTATGTATTGCCTGACCATGTACGTTTTCGGCAGCTTCCATAACCGCTTCCGACAGGGTCGGATGAGCGTGAATTGTCTCTCCAACTTCTCCTGCGGTGAGTTCTCTCTCGACGGCGAGGCCGATTTCGGCGATCAAGTCGGATGCACCGGGACCAAGCACGGCTCCACCCAGTATCCTATCGGTGTCGTCGTCGACGACCAGCTGTACCATGCCATCCGTTTCGTCCATGGCCAGAGCTTTTCCTGAGGCCCGAAACGGGAACCTGCCCACCGAAGTACTGTAGCCTGCCTCCTTTGCTTCCCCCTCGGACAAACCTACTTCGGCGTATTCCGGATCCGAGAATACGACGGAAGGAACGTGCTCGTACCCCCGCACATCCTTCCCGGCCACGGAAGCAGCAGCCAGCAGTCCCTCCCGGGAAGCCTTATGGGCCAGCAGGGGTCCTCCGGCAAGGTCTCCAATAGCGTAAACTCCCTCGTGGCTCGTTTGACAGTCCCCGTTTGTTTTCAGCGATCCATCGTCGCTGGTTTCCATTTCCAGCTTGCCGGAAATGGATTCAAGGGTCGGCCTTCTCCCCACGGCCACCAGAACCTTGTCCGCGGGAAATTCCTTCTTTTCCCCATCCCTTTTGCCGATAACGGAGTTTCCGGAGGAACTACTCTGCAGCTCCTCTGCTCTGGTCTCCGTGTGGACCTTGATCCCTTCCTGTTTTAACGACCTGCTCAGGTAAGACTCGAACCTTCTACCGAGATTCAGACCCGGCAAGATCCCGTCCTCCATTTCCAGTATCTCGACCTTGCTTCCCAGCCGGCTGTAAAGAGTCCCCATTTCGAGTCCAATCACGCCGGCGCCCAGTATCACCAGCCGATCCGGGACTTCCGGCGGCATGACGGCATCCCGAGAATTCCATACGTCTTCCTTTGTAAAAGAAAAACCCGGCAGTTCCACCGGAGAGGAACCCGTGGCCAGGATAACGTTTTCAGGGTTTAACTCTAAGTCCTCTCCGGACTCCCTGTTAACCTGAACCTTCGGGCCGGGCAGTAACTCGGCCCTGCCCTGCACGATTTTGCCCCCTCCGGCTTTGATCAACTTTTCCACGCCACCGGTCAGTTGACCAACTACTTCTTCCTGGTAATCGGTAATCTGCTCAAGATCAAAATCGAGGCCCTCGACCTTGATCCCTCTGTCTTCCCAGGACTCCATCTTCCCCAGCGGTTCAGTTGTACTGTAAAGTGTCTTCGTCGGAATACAGCCCCAGTTCAGGCAAACTCCTCCAATCTCTTCTTTTTCGATTACTACGGGGTCCATTCCGTATTGACCCAGCCTTATTGCAGCGGTGTAACCTCCTGGTCCGGCTCCAATAATTACGACGCGCGGTTTATCTTCAATATCCATAC
>CAZNVA010000138.1:0-3469 GCA_964576335.1 uncultured Thermotogae bacterium
CAGAAGATTTGAGCAAGTATTACGGCGGAGTTACGGCCCTCGAAGATGTAGATATCTCGATAAAGGAAAATTCGATTCACGGTCTCGTCGGCGAAAACGGATCCGGAAAAAGTACCCTGGTAAAGATTATTACGGGTGTAGTTACTCCGGAACCAGGTGCCAACATCAGCTTCAGGGGCGATAATTTCTCCACACTTAAACCGGTAGAGGCCTTCCAGAAAGGAATTCAGGTCGTCCACCAGGACCTCTCGATGTTTTCCAACCTGTCCGTTGCTGAAAACATCGGTATGGGCCAATACATAGAGGAGGGGAGGATTTTAGTAAACTGGGAGGAACACAGGGAAGAAGCGCAAAAGTCCCTGGACAGACTGGGGGTAAGTTTTGATTTGGATACTAGACTGGATGAACTATCAAAAGCCGACCAACAACTAGTTGCCATATCCAGGGCCCTCGCCAGTGACGCAAAGCTATTAATCATGGACGAACCGACGGCATCCCTGACTCAGGAAGAGGTCAATGAACTTTTCGGCATACTGGAAGAACTCACTGAAAAAGGAGTATCAATACTTTTCATCAGTCATAGACTGGAAGAAGTTCTCGAGGTCGGAGACGAGATAACCGTATTGCGAGACGGCAATAAAATTTCTACTGTAAGCCGTGAGGAAGCCTCGAAGAAAAAATTGAGTCAGTTGATGACAGGAGAGAAGGTCCAGTTTCAGCGGAGGCTTGGAGAACTTGAGTCGGAGAGACCGCCCCTTCTCGAGCTAGATGGAGTGGCGCGCAAAGGTGATTTCGAAGACGTAAACATGTCCGTGGCGGAGGGAGAGGTACTCGGAATTATTGGACCGCTGGGATCCGGCCAGACAAAGCTTGCCAGAACCCTGTTCGGGATGAACCCCCCTACTTCAGGGAAGATAACCATAGGGGGAGAAAAAGTAGGACTCGACTCCATTGAAGAAGCAATGGAATTGGGTATTGGCTACGTTCCTGAGGACCGCCTGACCCAGGGACTCGTCCTGGACCAGTCAATTAAGGATAACCTGATACTAACCGATCTGGATGGCTTCAGCGAAGGGCCGCTCAACTTAATAAACGAGGCAAAGCAGGATAGATTCGTCGAGACTGCGGTAGATACTTACGATATCAAAATCGGTAAGCCCCAGGACAAGGCCATATCTCTTTCAGGAGGAAACCAGCAAAAGATCGTCGTCGCCAAATGGGTATCCGTGGAGCCAAAGTTACTCATCCTTAACAGACCGACGCACGGCGTTGACATAGCTGCCAAGGACAACATTTACAAACTAATAGCGGATCTTGCCTCTCAGGGGATGGCCATAGTTCTCATATCGGACGAGGCCGAGGAGGTAATCAATAATTCGCACCGGATAAGGATAATGAAAGAGGGCACGCTAACTCAGGAATTAACGTCCAGCGAAGTCGGAGAAGAAGAATTATACAGGGCAGTAATGGAAGAAAAAAATCGGGTTTAAACTTATACCATGACACGAATACTAAAGAAATCGGAATTTTACATTGGTCTAGCTGTTCTATTGTTCGGTGTCGTGCTTTCCATACTCGAACCACAATTTTTAACCCTTTCAAACTGGTTTGATTTGCTCCGGAACAATACCTTTCTGGGAATTTTGGCACTTGGAGAGCTGGTCATTCTCGTTTCGGGCGGCATCGATGTTTCCTTTACCGCGACCGCTACCGTAGCACAGTACATCATGGGGATCGTGTTGAGCCGGTTCATCGGCAACATATTTCTCGCCTTCTTGATACCCGGCGTCGTCGGTATTTCTCTCGGCGCTTTTAACGCCGTTATAATATATCTAACCGGCGTGCCGGCCGTTGTGATAACTATCGCTACCCTTAACCTCTACTATGGCCTATTTCAGTTCCTCAGTGGGGGCGAATGGATTTACAACCTGCCGGAATCCTTCCGTAACCTTGCACAGGCAAATATTTTGACCATACCGCAGGAAGGTGGCTGGCCCGTTTCCCTTTCGGTTCTCGTCCTCTTCTGGCTCGGTGCGATCGTAATTACCTGGTTCATCCTTAACAGAACGACAGTTGGCAGGAAGCTATACGCGATGGGGGATAACCAGGAAGCTGCCAAGAGGGCCGGGTTTAGCATCTTTAAATTGACGTTGTTCTCTTACTCCTATATGGGTTTTCTCGCCGGTATTGCAGGAGTAATGCAGGCGGCTCAAACCCAGGTTATCCAGCCAAACGCGATCGTTGGCCGGGAGCTTGACGTGCTGGCAGCAGTCATAATCGGTGGTGCCAGCGTCTTTGGCGGACGCGGCAGCGTGCTCGGCACGGTTCTGGGTGTAATCCTTCTGGCTATCGTTCGCAATGGTTTGGTTCTGCTTGGAGTCTCCTCTTACTGGCACAGCGTTGCTACGGGTTTAATCATACTTATTGTAGTCGTTCTTACTGCCCTACAGAGGCGGAGGCAAAAAGCCAAATCCGCGTAATTATCCTATGAAACCGAATAAGTTTTTAGAAAAATCGGAGGAATCACCGTGAATACAAAGCAATTAATTGCGAAACGAGTAGAAAACCTTGATAGCAACGTACTTGTTCTGTTTGCCATCTTTATAGCTGTATTTATAATCATGGCTTTTCTCTCGGGTGGCAATTTACTCCAGATTAGTACTCTACAGGCTATAGGGTTCCAGCTTCCTTTCCTTGGTTTACTCGCGATAGCACAGATGGGACCGATGTTAACCGGGGGGATTGATCTATCCATAATCTCCATCAGCAACCTGGCGGGAATAGTTGCAGCAAAAGTTTTAATCGATATGGCAGCTGGACCCGTAATACTAATTGCGATAGTTGCAGCTTTGCTCACTGCCCTCGCAGCAGGAGCGATAAATGCTACAGCGATAGCCTACCTGAATACATCGCCGATAATAACTACCCTGGGATCAATGATTTTTTTGGAAGGAGTTACACTGGTTATAACCAAAGGAAACATAATTTCCGGCTTCCCCAAAGCTTTTCTTGCGATAGGCAACGGTGCAATTTTCTGGGTTCCTATTCCACTGCTAATATTTCTGCTTGTGGCGGTAGTTTTTGGAATAATCATCGAAAAGACGCCGTTTGGGATCACCACGTATATGGTGGGGTCCAACGAAACCGCTACAAAATACTCAGGGATTGACACAAGAAAAGTCCTGTTTCGTACCTACATGACGTCCGGTTTTATTGCGGGTATAAGTTCGCTCGTAATGATTGCCAGGTTCAATACGGCTCAATCCGGTACGGGTTTCTCCTACCTTCTGCTGACCGTCTTGCTGTGCGTTCTTGGTGGCGTCAGCCCCAACGGTGGAGCCGGAAAAGTCATCGGTCTGGTCATAGCAGTTTTCATTCTTCAGGTGGTAAGCAGCGGATTTAACCTCATTGGCTTGAGTTCTTTCCTGGCAAAATCACTCTGGGGCGTCATTTTGATAGGGGCAATTTT
>CAZNVA010000139.1:0-3447 GCA_964576335.1 uncultured Thermotogae bacterium
GCTCTTCCTACCTGTCAAAGACCTCGATTGAGTGCTTAAGAATAATAATCTCGGGAGGGTGTTATTTCAAGGTCTCCCGAGCAAAAAGGCTGGTGGGCCCACTAGGATTTGAACCTAGGACCGCCCGGTTATGAGCCGGATGCTCTACCGCTGAGCTATGGACCCAGAGCATAAAAAGGCTAACGATAGACCCAACTTCTTTCAAGAGCCAGTATTGAAAAACAGTTGACAGTAAGTAGTCAGTCTGGTAAATTTAGGTGCTAACAAGTTTTCGTTACTAAAAGAGGTGACAGCTTGAATAATTTAAGAGGATACGAAGTGATGTACCTTCTGGACCCCAAGTTCGAAGAAGAGGGTCTGGAGGATAAAAAGGATAGGCTCAAGGCGATAGTGGAAAGTGAAGATGGAGAAGTCGAGTCCATGGAAGAGTGGGGAAAAAAGAGGCTGGCTTACGAAATAAATGACTTTTCCGAGGGGTTCTACCTCCTTATTGAATTCCAGGCTTCTTCGGAAGATATTGACGCGATCTCGGAAAAATCAAACGTCGAAGAAGGAGTAATTAGATACCAGGTCTTTCGCAACAAGGAAGTAGCAGAACCGGTAAAAAGTTAGGTTTCCGGTTTGGGTCGACGGATCTAAGTGTTCCGGGATTTAATTTCTTTTTTTTAATTCATACTCAAAAATACACAGGAGTGGTTGATCAACTATGGGAAGAAGGAGATCCAACAGGTGTATGGCCTGTGAGGACAAAATAGAGCTAGACTACAAACAGTACAATAAGCTAAAGCGATTTACCAACAGGTCGGGGAAGATACTTCCCAGGCGGGCTACCAAACTATGTGAGAAGCACCAGAGGAAGGCGGCTGAAGCAATTAAGAGCGCCAGATACCTTGGTCTGTTACCTTACGGAGACGAACACGGTAGCCCCTGGCAATAGAAGGTATAGCGCCAGGATAAACGATTTACGTCTCCAAAATTTTGTATCCGTTAAACGAACTCGAGTTCGGAATTGTTTTATTTCTCACCTTATAGTTTATCCGTGACCTGGTATTGGTTACCCAACGGTCCAATGCAAGCAGGTTCCGTCTGTTCGACAAAAGTCTTGTTCCCTGACTCCCTCCGCTGCTGGTCCTTCGTGTCGTTCGTTAGTTAGGGGGTTAAATGCAGCGGAAGCTACGATTTGGTGGTGAATATGGTTAGTTCCAGCACGGGACCGCGGTCTCTCTACCTGAAGTGGCGCCCGGAAAGATTTGGAGAAGTCGTCGGGCAAGAGGGTACCGTAAGGATATTACGTAACTCAGTTCAAAAGGGTGAGACATCGCACGCCTACCTATTTGCTGGACCGAGAGGGACCGGTAAGACTTCAGTTGCCCGCATTCTGGCAAAAGCCCTCAACTGCGAGGACCCGGAGGACGGTGAGCCCTGTAATTCTTGTTCCAGCTGCAGGAAAATCGACAAAGGGCAGGCGCTGGACATCGTCGAGATAGATGGGGCTTCCAACAGGGGGATCGATAAGATAAGGGAGCTTCGGGAGGAAGTAAATTTTGCCCCTGCGGAGTTACGGAACAAGGTTTACATAATCGACGAAGTTCACATGCTGACAAATCAGGCCTTTAACGCCCTGCTGAAGACGATAGAGGAGCCACCGGATAAGGTAACTTTCGTATTTGCCACGACGGAGCCGGAAGAAGTGCCCGCAACCATAATCTCTCGCTGTCAGGTTTTCGAATTTAAGGAGATATCGGGCGGGGAAATCCAGGAGAGACTGGCAGAAGTGGCCGAGAGCGAGGGGCTAGAAATAACTGATGGAGGCCTAAGTTTGATTGCTTCCCGGGCTCAGGGCTCCATGCGTGATGCGCTGGTAATTCTGGAACAGGTGATGGGTTCCGGTCCAACTGGTGAAGTCGACAAGGAAGATCTTTTCGAGTTGCTCGGTCTGGTCGAGGGTGAGACGACCGAGAGGTTTATCGATGCGTTGCTGGCGAACGAATCGGGTAAGCTACTCGACATACTGGATGACCTCGTGAGTCGAGGCAGGGACCTCGAATTATTTCTTGAAGGGGTTCTCGATAACTTAAGGTTGAGAATCAAGGAAGCGGGCGAAGGTAAAAGGATTAAAGAATTGGTTTCTCTTTCCCGGGGGTTACTGGACACTGCGGAGGACCTCAAGCGCTCCTCGCACAAACGGGTGGCCCTGGAAGTAGGTAGCCTCGAGCTGCTGAACCAGCTGGGGGAACCGGAAATTACAGAAGAATCAACCGACGATGGGAAGTTGGACCGACCGGAAGAAGCGCTGGAAGATGAACCCAGAAGGGATTCGGGTGGAGCGACCCCACCGGAGGAAAAGCCAGTGGAAAAGGCAAAACAGGGTCCCTCCGAATCCGGAGAGGAAACTGCAGAAACCGAAAAGGAAGATGGCGAGAGCGGAAGCAAGGTTACTGTCCCCGCCGGCGATGCGGGGGAAGAAGGGCTGAAGAACTCGGAAGCCTGGCGAAAGATGGTAAGGGAGATAGAAGAGGACAAGATATCAATTGCGGCTTTTCTGGAAGAAGCAAATCCCGTGATTCGGAACCAGGACCTGTATATCGAGTTCAGCAGGGAGTTCTCCTTTCACAAGGAAAGTCTGGAATCCGGAAGCAATCTTTCCTATTTGAATTCCGTGGTGGATAATTACTTTGATGACATAGATGATTTGCGGATAATTTATAACGAGGACGCCAGCCAGGAAAGTGGAAAGTCAAAAACCAGCCTGCTCGACGAGAAGTCGGAGCTGGTTAAGGATAAGTTTGGCGGTAACGTGGTCGAAGAAGGTAGGTTATAACACGGAGGTTTATATCATGAAAGGATTTGGCAACATAAACAACATAATGCAGAAGGCACAGGAAATGCAGGAAGAGCTGGAAAAGAAAAAGGAAGAATTGGCGAAAAAAGAGGTAGAGGCTACTTCCGGCGGCGGCATGGTGACCGTAGTAGTAAATGGTAACGAAGAGGTTATAGATATTAGCATCGAGGAAGAGGTAATTGACCCGGAGGACTCCGAGATGCTCGAAGACCTGATCCTGGCTGCAGTGAACAATGCAAAGGAGAAAGCACAGGAGATGAAAGAAGAGGAAATGGGTGATATCGCCGGAGGAATGGACATCCCTAACATACCCGGCTTATGATAGAACCGCTCGAACGGGCCATTTCGGAGCTTAAGAAGCTGCCCGGGATTGGCCAGAAAACGGCCGAGCGGCTTATTTTCCACCTGCTGACTCGCAATCAGGAGGAGGTCCAAAAACTTTCCCGGGCTCTGAATGCCCTGACCGAGGAAGTTGGTCGCTGCGAGGTTTGCGGTAATTTTTCCACGGGAGACACGTGTGAAATCTGCTCCGACCCTCAGCGGGACAGGGGCAAAATATGCGTCGTTAGCAGGCCGTGGGACATCCCAAAAGTAGAATCTACGGG
>CAZNVA010000140.1:0-3420 GCA_964576335.1 uncultured Thermotogae bacterium
CTTCTCCGGCACGCAAATGGTGGACACTGGAGTTTCCCTAAAGGACATCTGGAAGAAGGGGAGTCGGCCAGAGAAGCAGCAATCAGGGAGTTAGAGGAAGAAACGGGTCTGCATCCCGAGGATTTTCTGGCCGACTTCAGAGAACGAGTTCACTACAGTTACCGGAGAAAAGGCGAAAGAATAGAAAAAGCAGTTGTCTATTTTCTTGCCTCCGTAGAAGAGGGGTTTGACCCGGTGACGCTCTCCGACGAACATCTGGGCTACGGATGGTATTCTTTCGAAGAAGCGGAAGAGAAGTTAACCTACGATAACGACCGGGAGATTCTAAGAAAAGCAGAAGCGGGACTGGGCTCTCATGGAAGCTGAACTGCCTGAAGGAATATCTCTCTTGCGCAATGGGGTATTTGGCCACGATAGTTATGGGTCCGCTTACCTGTTTGGCGAAGAAGAACTTACGCTGGTTGACCCCGGGACGTCAAAATCGGTAACTGATTTACTTGATTGGTTCAAGGATAGCGAGTATAGCCTTTCCAACCTGGACTCAATTCTCCTGACGCACGTGCACCTGGATCATTGCGGGGCGACGGGAGATCTCGTCCAAAAAGTACCCGACGTCACCGTTTACCTGCACGAAAAAGGAGCCCGCCACCTCAAGGACCCTTCTGACCTGCTCTCCAGCGTAAAAAGTGCAACGGGAGAAAGGTTCGAGCAGTACGGGGACCTGAAACCGGTGCCGGAAGAGGACATCTTTCCAATAGACGGTGAGCGGGAGTTGGAAATCGGAGGAAGGCGGATTCACGCCCTGCCGACTCCCGGCCATGCCCCCCACCATATTGCTTACTTTGACCGAAAGTCCCGCGGTTTGTTTACTGGTGATTCCGCCGGTATTTATCTTGATGGAAAATTAATCCCGGCAACTCCACCTCCGACGTTTAACCTCGAGCAGTGCCTGGAAAGTCTGGATAAGATGAAAGCGCTCGAGCCGTCCACTCTCTTGTTTGCTCATTTCGGACCCGGCCGACCCCCGACTGGTTTGCTTGACGACTATGGCTCGGTAATTCGAAGCTGGGTTAGTAGAGTTGGAGAACTGTACAGCAATGGTTTGTCTCCGGATGAGATATCGAAGCGAGTGGCGGCGGAAAGATCTGAATGGTTTGTGGACGGCTTTTCCAGGGAGGAACTCGAGATGAACGTAAAGGGGGTTGTGAAGTACCTGGACTGGCGCGAGGATGAGCTTGGGTAGTTACGCCAGGATAGCCGTCTTCCGACCGATCCCGAAGCTGTTTGAGTACTCGGTTTCCGGGGAATTTCAGGATAGAGTAACGGTCGGTTCAATTTGTTCCGTACCCTTTCGGGGCGAGCGGGTTCGCGGCGTCGTCGTGGAACTCTCCGAACAACCCTCCTTTCCCGGTGAGAAAAAGTCGGTCAGTGAAGTAATTTCGGATCGACCGCTAAGCGAATCCCTGATGGATCTTGCCCGGTGGATCAGTCACCGCACTCTTACCCCTCTGGGTCAGGTTTTCCATAGAATGGTCCCCGCCGACCTGACGGTAAGCCCGAGAGAGAAGAAGGTTATCGAACTCACCGGTTCGTTTGCCGAAATTCGGCAGTTTATCGAAGAGAAACGGAGTCGAGCACCGAAACAGGTCGAAATCCTCGAATGCTTGTTGACCTCCGACGAAACGGTTGAAAAAAAATATCTGCTGGAAAGGGCCGACTCCTCCCGCTCTCCCCTGAACAGTTTGCTGGAAAGCGACCTGATCCGAGAGGTGTCCTTACCCGAGTTAAAGAGCGAGGGTCAGGAGTTCCCGTGCGAGCTTGATTTAGCGGAACCCGCTTCGGATATTTTGGAGGAACTCGAAGGGCTCACTAATTCTTTTGTGCGGCTCGCCCTGCATTCTTCCGGCCCGGAACTTCTGGGGTCATATTCCAGAACGGTTGAGCTAATCCAGGAAAGAGGAACGGTTTTCTTCCTCACCTCGGACGTAGGGAGAGCCCGGTGGTTCTCCGAACTTTTCAGAAGACGATTGGATTTGCGGTCACTGACTTACCACAGCGGTTTAACCCGGGGAGAACAATCCTACCGCTGGAATACGGCTAAAACCGGTAGCGTGGACGTCTTTGTCGGTGTCCTGAATGCGATCTACCTCCCGGTTCCCGATCTGGGTGGGATCGTTATCGACGACGAAGGGGACAGGAACTTTGAGCTCAAGGAACAGGACCCGAAAGGTAACCTGGTGGAAATCGCTCTAAAACGGGGGGAGCTTGAGGGGCGACCCGTCGTTTATTCCGGAGTGGGCCCTTCAATTCGTTCCTATCATGAAATGAAAACCGGTTCTCTGAACCGACCGGGCGGTAAGGCGGATGATTTGATTAGAGGTCCCGCAAGTGGGGTAGAAATCAGAGTCCAGGGTTCCGGTTCCTCGGGCAATTCGATTTCCGAAGGGTTCAAACGAGAGCTTCGAGCCAATTTCGAGAAAGGGAAGCCCGCCATGGTCATTGGTGAGAGGGCCGGGCCATCCAATGCGGCTATTTGTGATGAATGCGGTTCCATCCTTCGTTGCCCTGACTGTCAGATACCTCTGGCGTATAGCAGTTCCGGGCGATACGGGGTTTGTCCGTACTGCGGTTTGAAGAAGGAAATGCTTGTCTGTGATAACTGCGGGAGCGAGGCGATCAGGTTTATCGGGGGCGGCCTGGAAGCGATAGAAAAGGAACTGGCTGCCCTGTTGCCGACCGGCAATATCCGGGTATTTAACTCTCAGGCCGGATCAGGCCAGGAGCTTTCGGAGCTGTTTCGGGAGTTGCTTCGGGGAGATCTGGACGTCCTGCTGGGAACGAGAAGCCTCCTTACCCCTTTTCTTGCCGGAAAAGTTCCTTTGCTGGGGTTACTCGACCTGGATATTCTTCTCAATCGCCCGACGTACCGTTCAACGGAATTCCTGTTCAGAAGAATCCTCAAGGGGGCGAATATAGTCGGGCCGGACGGTAAGCTTTTCCTCCAGGGTTTGCGGTCCGAACAACTTCCCCTGGGAGCGATAGCTTCCGGTAAGTGGAGGGAACTTTACGAAAACGAACTGGAATCACGTCGCCGGATGAACTATCCGCCGCACGGCGAACTGGTAGAAGTTAGCTTTCAGGGCAGGGATGTGGATTCCCTGGAGAAAGCCGCGAGGACCTTAAAGGAAAAGTTAGAGGAAGAAGGGCTGGAGGGTAGAGTGCTTGGTCCGATGGGGGAAGGCTCCTTGGGTGGTGACAAATCCGGCTCGCGCTCCAGACTGATGGTGAAGACGGACGACCTGGACGGATTTCTCGCAAAGTTCCATTCCGTGGTGAACGAGGAACACAGGGAAATGATTAGGTTGAATCCGTATTCCTGATCCTTTTGTTTGCACCTGAGTTAGCCCGTGGATTAGGATT
>CAZNVA010000141.1:0-3389 GCA_964576335.1 uncultured Thermotogae bacterium
AAGTGGTTATCGAAGACGACCCCGTCCTTCCCGAGCTGGTCTAGCTCGGGCGTTTCGATGTCTCTGCCGTATATACCGAGAAAGCGTCCTAGATCGTGCGAAGTGATCAATATTACGTTCGGATTCATTTTTCCTCCCGTTCATTCGATTGTTCCGGGGTGAGGCTCAAATAAAGTTCCGTGGAGCTAACAACCAGAAATGGAATAAAGAAACACCAAGCAATTATCCAGAAACCGCTAAACCAGAGGTAAATGATTATCACCCCTGGAAGGAGGACGAGCGTTGCGGTTTTTAGCAGGTTATCCCAGCTCAAGCTAGCTGAATTTCGTAAACCACGTATCAGGCCGGACTCGTTAATTACTACCTCTGGAACTGCAAATACCAGAAAAACCGGTATGAAAAGGGCCGCGAGGGAGAAAACGAAATTGAGAAACTGTGCCAGCAGGTACAGAATTAGAACCAGTGAGGAAAATATAAAGCCACCGAGTCCGAAGAGCTGGGTTAGCCTGGTCGAGACCCCTTTTAGCAATGAAAGCAAATCGGTTGTCCTGCTTTCATTCAACTTTCTTACGGCCAGGGTGTCGAAACTCGCGCTGACCAGGAAACCAAGAACGAAGAGAAAGCCGATAAACAGCTGCCAGGCAATTGTCTCCGGGCTGAAAATTGCAATTAACTGGAGCGGTATCGCAGTTACACAAAAGCTCACTATCAAAAATAAAAAGTTCTTCCGATAATGTAGCCAGCTTTTCTTCAAAATCTTTAGCATGACGCGAAGAAGAATAGTTTGGCTCGTGAAAAAACTAACCCTCTCAATCCACTCCTCCCAGCTGCAGGCCGAGCTCCAGGTAGCGCTGGCCGAAGAGCAAAATAATTAGAACCGGTATGGCGAGAAAAATGGCCCCGCTTGCCATGTAACCGAAGTTAACTGTGTATTGACCGGAAAAAATGGCTCGTTCAAGCGCAGCGGTAAAAAGTATTTTGGAGTTATCGGATACCATGGTGGTCGCGTAGACGTACTCGGACCAGGCAAACCGGAAGGCGAAAATGAAGCCCGCGACTAGTGCCGGTTTGGCCAGGGGAACAAATATCTTGTAGTACCTCGCGTAAACCCCCGCACCGTCAAGCACGGCGGACTCGACGATGGCATCGTCCACGGTATTGAAGTAGTTCATAAAGAGAAAGATGTTGATTGGCGTCGCCAGCAGTTGATAGAGAAATACCATGCCGATCCTGCTGCCCAGTATCCCGAGCTCGCTGAATAGCGAGTAGATCGGAATAATATTCAGGTTGGGCGGCAAGAGGAATGCCATAAGTACGCCGAAGAAGAGAATCTTTTTCCCCCTGAATTTCAGACTGGCAAAGGCGTACCCGGCCATGGTCGTGATCAGGACCGAAACCGCTGCAGCAACGAGACTGACGAGAAGTGAATTAAGTATGCCCGTAACAACCAACCTCTCATTTACCAGGCTCGTATAGTGGTAAAGCGAAGGGTCAGTCGGAAATATATCCGGCGGGAAACTTATCTGTTTCTGAAAGGAAAGGTCGAGGATCCAGTAGAAAGGGAGAAGCGTAAAAGCGGCCCAGAAGCTCAAGATCAGTATTCTATTTGTTCTTTCAGACATATTTCACCCTGTTAAACCACGTCAGTATCGTAAAATCTCAGATAGAAGTAAATCAACACCAGCGTCATCAAAACGGACAGAATCGTTATTCCGGCTCCGTAGGAGAATCTCCCCTCGTTAAAGGCGGCCAGGTAGCCGTGCAGCGGAAAAACCCTGGTCGCGTTGATGGGGCCGCCGCCGGTCATGTTCAGAATTAACCCATAAGCGTTTATAGTCCAAACGGTAATCAGTATCGTGTTCATCAGGATAAACGGCTTTAGTATCGGCAGAGCGATCTTCGTGTAAAAAGTCCACTGGCTGGCTCCGTCGATTTTTGACGCTTCGACCAGCTGCGGGGAGATTGAAGTCATTGCCGAATTCATCAACAGGATCGTAAAAGGCGTTCCCCTCCAAATATTTGCAAGAACTATTGCCAGCATCGCCGTTGCCGGTTGGCCGATAAAACTAATCGGCTCGAAACCAAGGCTGGAAATTACCATGTTGACTATTCCCGTATCTCTGCCGAGAACTAGCCTCCAGCCGAAAGAAGCCACCAGTACCGAAGTCAACCAGGGAATTATGAATATCGGCCGGAAGAAGTTTTCAATCCCTCTTTTCGCCCGAAAAAGCAGATAAGCTATCCCGGTTCCTATCAACAATTGAGATAAGATGCCGGTTGTAGCAAAAATCGCCGTATTTCTCAGGGTTACGAGCGTAACCGGATCGCTAAAGATATCACGAAAGTTTTCCAGCCCGACAAACGGCCAGGTTCTTCGAAAGTTCATGATCGTTACATCGTGCAGAGCTATGTTGATGTTCCAGCCCCAGGCAAAGAACTGAAAGAAAAACAGTATGCCCAGAGCGGGAAACAGGAACAAGTACGGAACGTATGCCTTGTATTTATCCATTGTCTCACCTTGGTTGGTTCAAAATGGAGGTGCGGAGAAGCGACTCCGCACCTCCCGGAAAATTGATGGTCAACTGAGGTATACTAACCTTCTAGTATATTTCTTACCTGTCTGGCTGCTGCATCCAAAGCATCCTTTGCCGGCACGTCGTTAACGACGACCTTCTGTGTCGCGTCCCAGAAAGCTTTCTGGATCTGTGAATACTGTTCCAGGGACGGTCTGTGGACTCCGCCGGCTACTCCACGCCTGAACTGCTCGTACCACGGTTCAGGTATATCCTTGGTAACCATCTCCTTGTACTGTGGTGCGTTAAACATCCATTCGCTGGTCGGCAGGTTACCTTCCTGGACGAGCATGTGGGCGTAGGATTCCCGGTTATTCAGCATCGTCATGATTACCTCGTGGGCTACATCCGGGTGGGATGCGGCTCTCGGTATCATCCACATCCAGCCACCGGCGAGTGCCCTCAGTTCCTTACCTTCGAACTTGGTGGTCGGTATGACGCCGATCATGTCCGTAAGCTCTTCGTGGCTTTTGTCCGGATACTTGGAAGTTATCGCGCTTACGGCCCAGCTACCTTCGTAAGTCATCGCGTACTTTCTGTCCATGAAGTTGGCCAGCATCCACTGCCAGTCTCTCTGAAGAGTGGCTCCATTGTCGACTAAGTTCTTTATGTAGTTAAGAGTCTGGACGCCTGCCTCGTTGTTAAAGCCGGGCTCCCATTCTCCTTCTTCGTTTTTCTCGAGAATCGAGCCGCCGAGCTGGTAGAGCCAGCCCCAGGACTGATCAACGACCCATCCGGCGTCAAACGGGTACTCAAGACCGCCGCTCATGTCGAACTCTTCTTTAGCCGTCTCCGTGATGTCCGGAAGGGCTTCCA
>CAZNVA010000142.1:0-3333 GCA_964576335.1 uncultured Thermotogae bacterium
CTTGATTGCTTCCCGGACTTCCAGGGCGTTACCGACGGAGCTGCCGAGCGGCTGGCTCATGTCCGTTATCAGGGCGGAGACGTTAAGACCGACTTCCTGCCCCAGTCCGACACAGCCGGAGGCGAGTTCTTCTGCCTCCTCGTAACTATCTACGATCGCGCCGCTGCCGGTCTTGACGTCCAGAACGACGCCGTCCGGACCACAGGCGATCTTCTTGCTCATTATACTGCTTATTATCAAAGGCAGGGATTTGACGGTCGCCGTTACGTCCCTCAGTTCGTAAAGCTTCTGGTCGGCCGGAACCAGGTCGGAGGTATGCTCCATAATTGATACCCCGGTCCGCTCTACGTTTTCCAGGAACTCCGCCTCGCTCAGGCTCACCCTGAAGCCCGGTATCGACTCGAGCTTATCTATCGTTCCACCAGTATGACCGAGGCCGCGACCGGAGAGCTTGCCCATTTTCAACCCGACGGCACCGACCAGCGGAACGAGAACCAGCGATACGGAGTCTCCGACTCCGCCGCTTGAGTGTTTGTCGACCTTAAAGCCCTCAATCCGGGAGAGGTCGAGCTGATCTCCGGATTCAGCCATGCTTTCCGTTAAATAAGCTGTTTCCTCGGTATCGAGCGAGTTAAAGTAGACGGTCATCAGGAAGGCGGACATCTGGTAGTCCGGTATGTCGCCGTCGACGTACCTCTCGACCAGAAATTCGATTTCTTCCCGGCTCAGTTTACCGCCGTCACGCTTCTTCCGAACGATCTCAAGGAATTCCATCCGGGCTTAGCCCTCCTTGAGGAAGTGATTGCCGTCTTCGGCCGGTGCGCGTGACCTGCCTACTGCACCGACGAGCACAAGTATGGTTATTAGATAAGGAAGCATTTGCAGGAACTCGTCGGGCACGAACGGGATCGAGACCCGGAACTGGAGTGCCTGGGAGAAACCAAACAGCGATGCCGCGCCAGCAGCACCCCAGGGCGTCCAGTTACCAAAGATCATCGAGGCCAGGCCGATGTAACCCCGGCCGGCGCTCATGCCTTTGGTGAAGAAGTTTGCCTGCTCTATTGCGAGATAGCCCCCTCCCAGACCGGCGAGCGCACCGGAAATCAGCACTCCCATGTAGCGCATCTTGGTTACGCTGATACCGACACTATCCACCGCGGCCATGTGTTCACCTGTGGCTCTTAACCTGAGCCCCAATCTAGTCCTATAGAGGAAGAATCCGGATGCAAAGAAGATGGCCACAGTCAGGTAAATGACCGGTGAAATCGACCAGAGATTGGGCAAGGTTTCGGATACGGCTATCTGGGATCCACCTGTAAGTACGAGCGCCAGGAAGAAGGTCGTGCCGGTGGCAAAGAGGTTAAGAGCCACGCCACTAATGATGTGGTTGGCCTTGAAGGTGACGGATGCCACCGCGTGGATCAACGCCATACCCAGTCCTGCCACAACTGCCATCAACATACCGAGCAGCGGGCTTCCCGTCGCGTTTGTAACTATCGTCCCCGCAAAGCCTCCCATGAGCAGGATTCCCTCCAGGGCTATGTTAATTACCCCGGTGCTTTCCGAGAACAATCCACCCAGAGCAGCTAAGGATATGGGGACGGCCATTCTAATAGTCGCCAGCAAGGTTGAAAGCGCAAATATGTCCGTTATCCAGTCCACGTTAACCCCTCTTTTGTAGTCTCTTTATGAATTTACGTGCAAGCTCAAGCACTATCACGAGCACTATTAGTATAATTGCCTGCATGATTTCCACGATCTGTCTCGGTACGTTTGGGAAATAGAGTTGAACGCCCAGAGCACCATTTTCGAGGAAACCAAAGAGGATTGCCGCCAGTATGATTCCCAGCGGGTTATTTCTCCCCAGCAACCCCACCGCAATACCTGAAAATCCTATTCCGCCGTACTCGCTTTTCAGAAAGTAGTGGCTTCCCGGCCCAAGTATGAAGTTAGCCGTTGCCATACCTGCAAAACCTCCGCTAATAGCCATCGTCATGATGCTGCGGCTGGAAATATTGATTCCCGCGTACTCGGCGGAACTCGGGTTGAGTCCCGTGGCCCTGATTTCGTACCCCAGTTCTGTGCGCTGGAGCAGGATCAGTGCCAGTATCGCGGTAATGATTACCACGATAAACATTATGTTTGCTCTGGTTCCTTCCGGAAACCAGGGGAGTACTTTGCTCAAACTTGGAGCATAAGCCCCCTTCGCTACTTTAGGAGTATGCGGTATCCCCCAATCAGGGTTCATGAAGTGATTCTGAACCAGGTACTGAACCATCGCGATGGCAACGAAGTTGAGCATTATAGTCGTAATAACTTCGTGCGCTCCCCGCTTAACTTTTAGGTATCCGGGTATTGCTCCCCAGAAGGCACCACCGAGAAAGCCGGCCAACAGAGCGAGGATGAAAAGAATCGGGAAGGGTACCCCGGTAAAGGTAAACCCGACCCAGGCCATGGCAATACCGCCAATGAACATCTGTCCTTCGGCGCCAATATTGAATAGACCGGCTTTAAAAGCAAAAGATAGCGCCATCGCAGTGAAGAAGTAAGGGGTGGCGCGATAGATCATCTGACTGACGCCCCGCATCGAACCAAAGTTCAAACTGAACATCCTGGAGAAAAACGCGAGCGGGTTTGTTCCTAGGGAAACAATTACTATTCCAGCAATGCCAAAGGCAATGAAAATGGCTACTACCGGAGCTACTCCATTCATCAAAACGTTAAATAAAACTTCTTTTCTGCTTTCACTGTTCATATAGTTAAATCATTCCCGAAGAGAAACTTTGCCTAATGCTTTTTCTCGAACGGCCTCTTCCTCCTGTCTCTGCGAACCCGTCATATAAACTCCTAACTCTTCTTTATCAGTTTCGTCGGCATCAAACACAGCGATGAACTCCCCTTCGTAAATCACTGCTATCCTGTCGCTCAAAGAGATTATCTCGTCGAGTTCGGACGAAACCAGCAGCAAGCCTTTACCCTTGGCCCTTTCCTCCATCAGTCGCTGGTGCACGAACTCTATTGCCCCAACGTCAATCCCTCGAGTCGGCTGAGCTGCCACTAACAGGTCGGGTTGCTGAGAAAGTTCTCGAGCTACGATTAGTTTCTGCTGATTCCCCCCGGAGAGGCTCTCCGCCAGAGTTTTGGTGGAAGGTGTCTTGACGTCAAATTCCTCGACAGCTTCTTCCGCATGACGGTCCATCTCTTTTAACTTCATAAAAATCCGGTTTGAGTAACGGTCGAAAGTATGGTAACCAAGAACAAAGTTCTCCGTGACAGTGAAATCAGTTATCATGCCGCGGTCCAGCCGGTCTTCGGGAATGTGTCCAATCCCCT
>CAZNVA010000143.1:0-3314 GCA_964576335.1 uncultured Thermotogae bacterium
ACGTGCCAGAGCATGCTCCAGCGCGTCCCCCCAAGGCCGGGAACGAGCACGATGGCTTTTTCTTTGGTCTTGCTGGGGACGTACCAGCCTCGAAGCGTAATACCGCGGCTCGTCGGGAACTGGACCTCCTGGTAGGGCAGGTCAAAGTACTGCGGTGTTTTTTCAGCAATAACTCCCTGTCCCTGGCGATAAATCGTACCGTTAAGCTTGTGCCATATATTCGTTCCGAGAAACCCCACACCACCAAGCAGAGCTAACCCGAGAACAAGTACTAAGGCTATCCTCCTTTTTCGTTGGTTCATAGGGGTTTCCTCCGGTTAATTTTACCACAGGTCAAATTTTTCGGCAATAGAACATATAAACTGATTTAATAGTCTAAGATAATGAAAAGGTTTCGTTTTTAATATTTTATTAAAATCCGTTTTATAGCTTTAAGTGCTCAGGGTCAAGTAGCTCCGGACTATGCAGTTTTGTTGCTCTTGGTGCCCTGTTTAAGGTGTGCAAAAAATATCAGGATAAGTTATCTTATTTTAGAAGCAACTAGAACACGTAAACTTCATCGAGACATTTCTATTTAATCCTTCATTTACGTCTCAGGAGGTAGAATAAATATATGGAAGATAGTTCCGGAAGTAACCAACCTGCCTGGCGCCAACAAGCATCCCAGGTACTGGAAAATTTGGGCGTTGAAAAGGAAGAAGGCCTTGCTGAAGCAGAAGCCGACCGGAGAAAACAAAAGTTCGGCCCAAACAAATTACGGGAAACCGAGCGGAAAAGCAGATGGAAAATTCTTCTCGATCAATTTAAGAGTTTTTTGGTGGTTTTGTTGGGAATAGCTGCCGTGGTTTCTCTGCTTGTTGGGCAGAGATTGGAAGGTATTTCCATTCTGGCAGTGTTATTAATAAACGGTTTCATTGGATTTATCACGGAATTGAGGGCCGTAAGCTCCATGGAAGCGTTGCGAGAGATGACGGAAATAGAGACGAGGGTTTTGCGAAATGGTGAAGAAAAGAAAGTACCAGCCGAAGAAGTGGTACCGGGGGACATTGTAGTTCTCCACGCCGGGGACATGGTCCCGGCGGACCTGAGAGTAGTGGAATCGTCGAAACTGCAGGCAGATGAATCGGCTCTGACTGGCGAATCCGTCCCTGTGAGCAAGAATAACGAAGTGGTTGAAGAAGAAGTTCCTCTCGCAGAAAGGGAAAATATGCTCTTTAAAGGAACCTTTCTTACCAGGGGCTCAGCCAGAGCGATCGCCGTTTCCACCGGGATGGATACGGAACTCGGTAAGATCTCGGCTTCCATCGAGGAAGCTGATGAAGAAAAAACTCCACTACAGAGGGACCTGGACCAGCTGGGTCAACGGCTCGTGCCCTTGCTTTTGGTTGTAGCGGCTGTCGTCGTAATTACGGGGCTGATCAGAGGAATGGACCCACTGCTGATGGTCGAGGAGGCCATAGCCCTGGCGATAGCAACCGTGCCGGAGGGACTGCCTATAGTGGCCACTCTGGTTCTGGCCCGGGGAATGTGGCGTATGGCGGACAGAAACGCCCTGATCAATAACCTTTCCTCGGTAGAAACTCTGGGTTCCACCAACATCATATGTACGGATAAAACGGGGACGCTAACCGAAAATAAGATGACCGTCAACAATTACGAACTGGAAGGAAACTCCTTTGAATTGACCGGTAGTGGTCTTGAAACCGAAGGGAAGTTTGTTCAGGGTGGGGAAGGGACCGACGAACCGGAAGACGAAATACTGCGGGAGTCCCTACAGGTGGGGGTACTCTGTAATAACGCCTCTTTCCGAAACAAAGACGGAAACAAGGAAATATCCGGAGAGCCGATGGAAGTTGCTCTGCTTGTGGCTGGGCTAAAAGGAGGAATGAGCAGGGACGAACTGCTTGATTCCATGCCGGAAGAGCGAGAGGTGTCCTTCGATCCTTCCGAAAAAATGATGGCAACCTACCACGGTGTTAATGGTGGATACAAGGTAGCGGTAAAAGGTGCCCCGGAAAACGTTCTCAACTCATGTTCCAGCGTGCTAACTCCAGAGGGCAAAAAGGAGATAACTGAAGAAAAAAGGGAAAGCTGGATTAAAAAAAGTGAAAAGATGGCAAATGACGGTTTAAGAGTCCTTGCTTTAGCCAAAAAAGAAGTCCAGGGTCCGGAAGAAGAACCTTATAAAAACCTTACCCTGCTGGGTCTTACAGGAATGATCGACCCCCCGCGGCAAGAAGTCAAATCCGCCATCGAGGAGTTTCGAAACGCCGGCATGAAGATAGTCATGGTAACCGGCGACCACTCCGCTACTGCCAAAAACGTAGGCCGAAGCGTCGGCTTGCTGGACTCCCATGAGGTAGAAGCGGTCCAGGGAAGCGAACTGGATGCCCCAGAAAAGCTCTCCTCGGAACAGAAAGAAAAATTTATCAACTCTCCGATATTTGCGCGAGTCAGTCCGGAAAACAAGCTTGATCTAATTGAGCTGCACCAGGAAGACGGCTCCATAGTGGCGATGACGGGAGACGGGGTTAACGATGCTCCGGCCCTGAAGAAAGCAGATATTGGTATAGCAATGGGCAAGCGGGGGACCCAGGTGGCAAAAGAGGCTGCCGACATGATCCTCAAGGACGACAACCTGGGTAGCATAGCCGACGCGGTGGAGGAAGGTCGAATAATATTTGCGAATATCCGTAAATTCGTCCTCTATTTGATGTCGTGCAACATTAGCGAACTGCTTGCAATATTGTTCGCTTCGATACTGGGGTTACCGCTTCCATTGCTACCATTACAGATACTGTTTTTAAACGTAGTAAACGACATATTTCCCGCCTTTGCGCTGGGTGCCTGCAAGGGAAGCGACCAGATAATGTGCCGTCCACCCAGGGAACCGGACGAACCGATCCTCACAAAAACTCACTGGACGGAAATGGGCTTCTACGGCACTCTAATTTCCGTAGTTACCGTGGGAGGCTTCGTCCTGGCCGAGAACCTGCTCCCGGTTGGCATAGCAGAGCATAAACTCGTTACGATCTCCTTCCTTACCCTGGCCTTTGCCCAGCTCTGGCACGTCTTTAACATGAGGGCTCTCCGTTCGGGCGTTTTAAAAAACGAAATAACGGAGAACCTATACGTATGGGGTGCTCTGGTTTTATGCTCGCTCCTTTTAGTTGCATCAGTTTATACTCCTCTGTTATCTACAGCCCTCAAAACTGCAAAAATCGGAACGACCGGCTGGGCAATAGCTCTGGGAATGAGTCTGGTTCCACTACTTATAGGCCAAATCGAGCGGGGCATACGAGGAAATATTTGAT
>CAZNVA010000144.1:0-3290 GCA_964576335.1 uncultured Thermotogae bacterium
CCGAGCGGCTGGTTCATGTCAGTTATCAGAGCGGAGACGTTCAGGCCGACTTCCCGCCCCAGGCCAACGCAGCCGGAGGCGAGCTCTTCTGCCTCTTCGTAACTATCGACTATCGCACCGCTGCCTGTCTTTACGTCCAGAACGACCCCGTCCGGGCCGCAGGCGATCTTCTTGCTCATTATGCTGCTGATTATCAGTGGCAGGGATTTAACTGTAGCCGTTACGTCCCTCAGTTCGTAAAGCTTCTGGTCAGCCGGTACCAGGTCGGAGGTATGTTCCATGATGGCTATCCCGGTACGCTCGACGTTTTCCAGGAACTCCGCCTCGCTCAGACTGACCCGGAAGCCGGGTATCGATTCCAGTTTGTCAATCGTCCCGCCAGTGTGACCGAGACCACGGCCGGAGAGCTTGCCCATCTTCAACCCGACGGCGCCGACCAGCGGAACGAGCACCAGGGAGACGGAATCGCCGACGCCGCCGCTGGAGTGCTTGTCGACCTTGAAGCCCTCGATCCGTGAGAGGTCGAGCTGGTCCCCGGACTCCGCCATGCTTTCCGTCAGGTGGGCCGTCTCTTCGGTATCGAGCGAGTTGAAGTAGACGGCCATCAGGAAAGCGGACATCTGGTAGTCCGGGATGGCGCCGTCAACGTACCTCTCGACCAGAAATTCGATTTCTTCCCGGCTCAGTTTACCGCCGTCGCGTTTCTTCCGAATGACCTCAAGGAATTCCATCCGGGCTTAGCCCTCCTTGAGGAAGTGATTGCCGTCTTCGGCCGGTGCGCGTGACCTGCCTACTGCACCGACGAGCACAAGTATGGTTATTAGATAAGGAAGCATTTGCAGGAACTCGTCGGGCACGAACGGGATCGAGACCCGGAACTGGAGTGCCTGGGAGAAACCAAACAGCGATGCCGCGCCAGCAGCACCCCAGGGCGTCCAGTTACCAAAGATCATCGAGGCCAGGCCGATGTAACCCCGGCCGGCGCTCATGCCTTTGGTGAAGAAGTTTGCCTGCTCTATTGCGAGATAGCCCCCTCCCAGACCGGCGAGCGCACCGGAAATCAGCACTCCCATGTAGCGCATCTTGGTTACGCTGATACCGACACTATCCACCGCGGCCATGTGTTCACCTGTGGCTCTTAACCTGAGACCCAGTCTCGTTCTGTAGAGGAAGAATCCGGATGCAAAGAAGATGGCCACAGTCAGGTAAATGACCGGCGAAATCGACCAGAGATTGGGCAGGGTTTCGGATACGGCTATCTGTGATCCACCTGTGAGGACGAGCGCCAGGAAGAAGGTCGTTCCGGTGGCGAAGAGGTTGAGGGCCACGCCACTGATGATGTGGTTGGCCTTGAAGGTGACGGATGCCACCGCGTGGATCAATGCCATACCCAGTCCTGCTACAACTGCCATCAGCAGACCGAGCAGCGGGCTTCCCGTCGCGTTTGTAACTATCGTCCCCGCAAAACCTCCCATGAGCAGGATTCCCTCCAGAGCTATGTTAATTACCCCGGTGCTTTCCGAAAACAATCCACCGAGGGCAGCTAAGGATATGGGGACGGCCATTCTAATAGTCGCCAGCAAGGTTGAAAGCGCAAATATGTCCGTTATCCAGTCCACGTTAACCCCTCTTTTGTAGTCTCTTTATGAATTTACGTGCAAGCTCAAGCACTATCACGAGCACTATTAGTATAATTGCCTGCATGATTTCCACGATCTGTCTCGGTACGTTTGGGAAATAGAGTTGAACGCCCAGAGCACCATTTTCGAGGAAACCAAAGAGGATTGCCGCCAGTATGATTCCCAGCGGGTTATTTCTCCCCAGCAACCCCACCGCAATACCTGAAAATCCTATTCCGCCGTACTCGCTTTTCAGAAAGTAGTGGCTTCCCGGCCCAAGTATGAAGTTAGCCGTTGCCATACCTGCAAAACCTCCGCTAATAGCCATCGTCATGATGCTGCGGCTGGAAATATTGATTCCCGCGTACTCGGCGGAACTCGGGTTGAGTCCCGTGGCTCTGATTTCGTAGCCCAGTTTGGTGCGCTGAAGCAGAATCAGCGCCACGATCGCGGTAATTATTACCACGATAAACATGATGTTTGCTCTGGTTCCTTCCGGAAACCAGGGGAGTATTTTGCTCAAACTTGGGGCATAAGCCCCCTTCGCTACCGTGGGAGTATGCGGTATACCCCACTCGGGATTCATGAAGTGGTTCTGAACGAGGTACTGAACCATCGCGATGGCAACGAAGTTGAGCATTATGGTCGTGATAACTTCGTGTGCTCCCCGTTTCACTAATAAGTATCCGGGTATTGCACCCCAGAAGGCACCGCCGAGAAAGCCGGCCAGCAGAGCGAGGATGAAAAGGATCGGGAAGGGAACTCCGGTGAAGGTAAACCCGACCCAGGCCATGGCGATACCGCCGATGAACATCTGACCCTCGGCACCGATGTTAAATAGACCGGCTTTGAACGCAAAGGATAGTGCCATTGCCGTAAAGAAGTAAGGTGTGGCACGATAAATCATCTGACTGACGCCCCGCATCGAACCGAAGTTCAAACTGAACATCCTGGAGAAAAACGCGAGCGGGTTTGTTCCAAGGGAAACGATTACTATTCCGGCAATGCCAAAAGCAATGAAAATGGCTACTATCGGAGCTACTCCATTCAATAAAACGTTAAACAGAAAATCCCTTCTACTTTCACTGTTCATATTGTTAAATCATTCCCGAAGAGAAACTTTGCCTAAAGCTTTTTCTCGAACGGCCTCTTCGTCCTGTCTCTGCGAACCCGTCATATAGACTCCTAACTCTTCTTTGTTGGTTTCGTCGGCATCGAACACCGCTATGAATTCCCCTTCGTACATGACTGCTATCCTGTCGCTCAAAGAAATTATCTCGTCGAGTTCGGACGAAACCAGCAGCAGACCTTTACCTTTGGCCCTTTCCTCCATCAGTCGCTGGTGCACGAACTCTATTGCCCCGACGTCAATCCCTCGAGTCGGCTGAGCTGCCACGAGCAGGTCGGGTTGCTGAGAAAGTTCTCGTGCTACGATCAGTTTCTGCTGATTCCCCCCGGAGAGGCTCTCCGCCAGAGTCGTGGTGGAAGGTGTCTTGACGTCGAATTCCTCGATAGCTTCTTCCGCATGACGGTCCATTTCCTTTAACTTCATAAAAATCCGATTCGAGTAACGATCAAAAGTATGGTATCCGAGAACGAAGTTTTCCGTAACCGTAAAATCAGTTATCATGCCGCGGTCCAGCCGGTCTTCGGGAATGTGTCCAATCCCCT
>CAZNVA010000145.1:0-3283 GCA_964576335.1 uncultured Thermotogae bacterium
CACCTGTTGGGTCCCAGTTCGAGCTCTATTGCCTCGTCCTCGGTGATCTCGTCCAGCTTGCCCAGGTTCAGACCAATTATTTCGTCGTAGTTCGGGGGCTTCGAGGGGAGGTTCTCGTGCATGAACTCGATGAATTCCTCCTCCTCCATCTGAAGCGCCCTGTTGTTCCGCCTCAGGTACCCTATCGTGGAAAAGATCGGGGTTCCAGTCGTTATTCCCCCGTCCGTACCTGCCTTCGATACGTTAAAGTGTCCCGGCAGTATCTTTACTCCCTCGGGGAGAACGAGGACCTTCTCCAGAAGCGACCTGTACTGAAGACTGGCTCCCTTACCTGCCTCCTCTTCGAACTCGAGCTCGGTTCTCCCGATCGAGTCGACGAAGAGTGAATCTCCGCTGATCAGTGCCTCGTTCCCGACCAGCCAGCTCGTCATCTCGGTCGTATGACCCGGAGTATGGACCGCTTTTATATCCAGCTTACCCAGCGAGAACACCTGGTTTTTTCCAGCCGGCTCGAATTCGAAACCCGGATTCCGTTCCGAGGCTTCGCTTCCCAGGTGGTACGGAACGGCTAACTCCTCGGCCAGCTGGCGCCCACCGGATATGTGATCCGCGTGGATGTGGGTATCGAAAACGTGCGTGATCTTCAAACCCAGTTCACTGGCGGCACTGCGAAACTCTTCCGTGTACTGTGAGACGTCAAAAGCGGCAGCTTCCCCGGCCTCCTTCGAGCCGACGATATAGCCGAGACAGCCCTTCGCCCGCCTCTGGAGCTGAACGATCACGAGGTCATCATCGGTGGTGGCAACCGGGACCCTATCGTAGACGCCGCTCCAGGCCCTCATACCGTTTTCCAGAGTTTTTACGTCATTGAACCCATTTGCAACTAGCTTTTCGGTCAGGTCTGCAGAAGTTATCCCTTTTGCACATACGGTAACTATTTCGTCCCCTTTGTCTATACCTAAATCTTCCTGCAATTCATCTATTTGATCAGAATCCAGACCCGCTCCTTTTTCGTAAGGAAAGTTTGACGCCCCACGAACGTGCCACTCCTCGAAGTCACTTTCAGGCCTGGTATCCAGCAGGTAGAAATCATCCCGGGCATCCAGCTTGTTCTTCAGTTCTTCCGCGGATATCTTTTCACTCATTTTAATTCGACCTCCGTTGTTATACTCGTTATCATGAAAAATTATATGCCAATTCGAAACAAAATAAAGAAACCACGAGACCAACGTATGAATAAGCGAAATACAGGAGGTCTAACATTCTGCTGAAAGACCGTTTGTTGTAAGTGCGAGTTGAATTAGTCCGGCGTTGTATTTATTATTGTTGCAGTAATGTGCAACAATGCACTATAAGCTCGCCAGAAAAAGCGGGCATTCTAATTTTAAAAAGGAGTGGTGAAACGTGTTAGTCGAAATTCTGGGCAGCAGCGGCTGCTCTACCTGCGAGAGCCTGAAACAGGACGTCGAGGAGATAGTAGAAGACCTGGATAAGGGTGAAGATATAGAGGTAACCAAGGTCGAAGACCCGGCAAAATTTGCAAGCTACGGGGTTATGAGTACACCCGGACTAGTCGTGGATGGAAACGTAGAGTTCAAAGGAACGGTTCCATCGCGGGAAGAAATCAGAAGCGTTCTGTCGTAGTTAAGATAAATGTTCAAATACGTCGCGGCCCAGCTCATCGAACTGACCGGCCTGACCGGTAGACTGGGGAGTTCACTAGAGTTCTGGATCTACGATACCTTAAAAATTACCGCCATAATGCTTCTGGTTATTTCGGCGGTCAGTTTCCTGCGCACTTATTTACCACCGGAGAAGATCCGTGACTTCCTCAAGGGCAAAAGGGCCTTTGTCGGTTACCTGCTTGCCGGCCTTCTCGGTATCATATCGCCTTTCTGTTCCTGTTCGACGATTCCGCTATTTCTCGGATTCGTCGGGGCCGGCGTCCCGTTCGGAATGACGATCACGTTTTTGACGGTTTCGCCAATGGTCAACAGCGCCGCTATTTTTGTGCTCTTCGGATCCTTTGGCTGGGAGATAGCCGTCGCCTACCTGACCGGTGGTATACTGGTCGGCGTGGCTGGAGGAGTCCTGCTGAAAAAGCTCGGCCTGGAGAGGTACGTCATAGACTTCGACTTCGGTTCAGATGCTGACGATCCTTCGGAAGCAAATAAGAGCTTTAAAAACAGGGCTTCCGAGGCCTTCGACGACGCAAAAAAGATAGTTGGTCGGATTTTTCCCTACGTGCTGGTCGGAGTCGGGATCGGGGCCGCAGTCCACGGCTACCTGCCGGAACAGTTCATCCGGGGAGCGCTGCAGGGAAGTTTGGCGGTCCCGGCCGCCACCGCTCTGGGGATACCGATTTACACCAATATAATGGGGGTTATTCCCGTCGCGGAAAGCCTGGTTGGCAAGGGATTGCCAGTTGGAACATCGATAGCTTTTATGATGTCAGTCGCGGCACTTTCCGTACCACAGTTCGTCCTGTTAAAACAGGTAATGAAAAAACAGTTAATCATGGCCTACGGAATGAGCATCGGGGCTGGCATCGTCGGTCTGGGTTTCATATTTAACGCCGTATTCTGAACGCTTCTTCTAACCCTTTTCCTTAATGGACCGGACCGCTTCCAGAAGCTCCCCCATGTTACTTCGCTGGCGTGGCTTGAGTTGCTCTTCTTCGGGCTTGTTCCAGCTTATAACGTAATCGCGCCAGTCCTCACCGGCCAGCTCCTCGGAGTGCTCGCCGAAAAATACGTGAATATCCGAGTCCGGGAACCCGGAACGAACCGGTTTACATACTTGAATATGAGGAACTTCCGGCAGGTATTGCCTTCCAGCCAGCATATAAGCAAGGGTGGTGTGGTGTCCGTCAAATAAGACCTTCTCGCCCCTGCGGGTTTCCGTAACTTTCACGTTCGGTAACCCGTCGGGCATCGTTACGTCCTTTCCCGATTTTATTTTACTCAGCATTTCTTCCAGGGATTTCCGGGCCAGGATTTCGTCCTCGTCGTGTAAGTTGACGAGCTCCGCAAGATTCACCGGCTTGCCTATTTCCGTTCTGCGAAAATCAGCAACTCCGAGATCGGGGAAGATCGTCTCCCTGAATTCCTCAACAAGCCCGTAGATGTCGTCTCCACTGGCAGCAAATACGCTCGACGTAAAACTTCGGACGGAAAACCTGCTACCACTTGCAATTACCCTTTCCGGAAAAAACAGTTCGACTTGCCCCTTGATTGTTACCTCCGCACGCTACTTTTGTCATCTCTTCTCAATTCTTTCACCA
>CAZNVA010000146.1:0-3259 GCA_964576335.1 uncultured Thermotogae bacterium
TCTTAACTAGATTATATACTTATTTATAACTTTTCCAAGATACCTTTTGGCCTTTCGCCCTTTCTGGACCGCAAAGAACATCACGGGCCAATTTCGAAAAATGAATCGGCTCCTCTTCCTTGTTTGCTTGTAGATAAGTCACCGAGCACAGTAGTATTCCGGCTTCCCGTTGATATTTGTCTGAGAAGAGATTATATTATTCGCGAGGTGATTTTCCTGGTTCTCTATAGAACCTTACAGAAATATCTCGAAGAGATTGCCCCACCCTATCTGGAATCGGACTGGGACAATTCCGGCCCTCAAGTCGCAACTAACCAGGAAACAGTAGAAAAAATCCTTATCGGCCTGGATCCAACCTCGGAGTTCATCGAAAAAGGAATAACCCGAGAATCAGACCTATTGATCACCCATCATCCCCTGATCTTTTCGGAACTTGAGAAACTGGACGGGGGAACGCTAACCGGCAAAAAGTTAATGAATTTGGCAAGTCACGGAATTGGGTTGATCTCAATCCACACGCCGTTCGACGTTGCGGCCCGCGGACTTTCGCACGGTCTGGCCGAGCGGCTGAAACTGGAGAAAGCCATACCGCTCAAAACTTCCAGTGCCCCGCAACTCATGAAATTGACCGTTTTCGTCCCGGAAGAAGAGGAAGAAAAGGTCAAGGGGGCCCTGATCCAATCTGGTGCCGGCGAGGTCGGGAACTACAGGGATAGCTACTACAAATCCCGGGCGGAGGGCAACTTCCGACCGACGGAAGACGCCAACCCAGGTCGCGGAGAGGCCGGAAGTACCGAAAAAACAGAAGAGCTGAGGCTGGAGTTCTTGCTTAGCCCGAAGTACCGGAGCAAGGTCGTTTCCACGCTTCACGCGGTACACCCCTACGAGGAACCCGGTTTTTCGCTCGAAAAAACCGAAAGACGGGAACCTGGAGTGGGACTGGGCAGAATTGGCGAATGGAGTGACCCCCGTAGTCCGGACGAGATCCGATCGCTGGTTGCCGCAGGCCTGGAAATTGACGAGAAGAAAATACGGCTCACCGGCGAGCTCGAGAAAAAAACAAGGAGAATAGCTGTATCACCGGGCGCTGGAGGGGCAGCAGTTAATCCGGCAATCAATTCGGAAGCGGAACTATTAATCACCGGGGAGCTGGATTATCACGAGCGAAGCGACGCAAGGGAACGAGGGCTGACGGTAATGGAAGTGGGGCACTTTGGTTCCGAAAAGGTATTCGTACCCTGGTTGAAGGAGCTGCTAAGGGAAGAGTTTAGCCCGGAAGCACTGTCAATCGAGTTACACGGAGGGGAAAACGTTGAATAAAAACCTAAAAAAGCTACTTGACCTTCAGGACCTAGATAAGTCAATGAGGGAAAAAGAACACAGGATTGACAGGCTTGAGGGTAGAGTTAATAAACTTGACGAGGAAATAGAAGAGATTCAGGAAAAGGAGGAAGAACGAGAAGCACGCTTGAAGTCTCTGAAAGAGGAAAGTGAGGAAAAAAACGCAAGGGTCGACGAACTTCAGGATCAAATAGAGCAGTACCAGGAAAGACTGGATGAAGGAATCATAAGCTTCAAGGAGACGGAGGCCCTGGAAGAAAAGATCGAACACTCCACGGAGAGAATGGAAAAGCTTGAGGACGAAGCGATCGACATCATGATGGAGATCGATCGGACCGAAAGCAAGAGAGAAGAACAGAAGTCCCGGGCCGAGTCGAACGTAGAGAAAAAAGAAGAAAAGATAGAAGAACTCGAGGAAGAGAAATCCGAACTAAAAGAAGAACTGAATGACCTGGAGGAAGAAAGAAAGGAGCTAGCGGAGAAAATCCCCGACAAGTTAATCGAGCAGTATGAAAGGCTTCGATCCAGCACTAATAAACCAATAGTGCAGGTGAAGAACGGTGTCTGCCAGGGCTGTCAGATGTCCGTGAGCAAAAACACGGTCAAAAAAGCCCGAAATGGCCAGGGGATAGTAACCTGTGAAAATTGTTCACGAATTCTCTACGTACAATAAATCGACAACCTTACTGGCTTTTGCACTGATTTTCTTCACCTTAACCTTATCTTTTGCACTCCTGCAGGACCGTAATGCTTCCGGAATTTCCCTGCCGGGCAGAATAGGGCGATTGAACGATTACGCCAACATTCTAACCATGGAGAACCAGAGGGAGTTAGAGAAAAAATTAACCGAACTGGAAGGGAAAGGAGTGGGGCTAACTATACTCGTATCAAGCTACGACCCTTTTTCGGACCCAAATATTTACGCCAGTGAAATCAGGAGCAAGTGGGGAATCAGGGAGGATAGGAACGAAAGCCTGATCGTCTTCGTCCAGGAGGCCGAGGACTGGAAAGTGAGAACTTACCTCAGGCCCCAGGTAACTAACTCCTTCCCGTCCGGTGAACTGGCGAAGTACAATGATTTAATCAGGAAGCAGGTAAAGAACGGTGAGGTCCGAAAAGCCGTAATGGGGTCCGTTTCCAGGATACACGAAAACGTCTTTCCGCAGCCGGTAGAGGAAACCGCCGCGGAAACGGGTGATTCCCTCCAGCTCTGGGTCTACCTGACGGGTGGAATATCGGGCGGAGTCGTCTTGCTGCTGGGAATACTCTTCTGGGAAGGAAGGAGGCGGTGTCCGCGCTGTGGAAGCAGGCTGGAAACGATCGATACGCAGAGCCACCTGAACGGGGAGGGGGCGGAGCGGCACTGCCCGGAATGCGGCTATCACGAAGACTGAACTAACATGATCACGGAACTGACAGAGTTGAAAGAAGCATCAAATAAGGTCGTCTCCATAATTGGCTTTCTCGCCTATAGTGGGCTCGTATTTTACCTTTCGGTTCGCCCGATCGGCACGGGGGCACCGGTTATCACCCTTCCCGGAGCCGACAAGATACTCCACGCGGGGGAGTTTGCCCTCTTCGTGATTTTAGCCTACCGAGCGCTTAGTTATTTTGCGGACTCCATCAGAACGAATAGTTCAGTTGTTACGTTATCGCTTTTCTACGCCAGCCTTACGGAATTCTCCCAGGCGTTTATTTCCTACAGAACGTCTTCCTGGCTGGACTGGCTGGCAAACCTGGCCGGTATTTTGCTCGGACTGGCTTTCGTGCTTCTCGTCAGAAACACCAGATGGGGGAAAGAACGGTCGGAATAATTTCCTGACCTAAAGGCAATTAGTACTAGCAAAAAAGATAAAGTGATATGATAGCTAGGGCGGGTGGATTCGAACCACCGGTCCAGGGACCAAAACCCTGTGCC
>CAZNVA010000147.1:0-3255 GCA_964576335.1 uncultured Thermotogae bacterium
GCACTTATGATTCCGGCCGGAGGACTGACGCCGGGTTTCTTGAATTCCAATACTGGTGGAAACATCGCGGGTGCCGTATACGACTACCTGTTCCGCGTCAACGCCGAAGGGGATACAGCTGCTTCGCTGGCAAAGTCCTACGAGGTTTCCGAAGATTCCAAGACCTGGACGATTGAGATTAGAGAGGGAGTTACTTTTCACAACGGTAGCAAGCTCACTTCCGAGGACGTCGTTTATACCTTCGAGAGGTTAATTGACCCGGACGTAGGAAGTGCACTGCTCGGAACGCTGGGTTCGCTTATAGACAGCGTCGAAGCAGTTGACGAATACACCGTCAAGTTCGAGCTAAGCCGACCCGATGCCGCTTTTCACAAGAAGTTAACTGATTCCAACGCTGCAATCATTTCCTCCGAGTACAACTACGAGGAAAAAGGAGACACGGACCCGATGGGCAGTGGTGCCTTTAAGGTTGAGAAGGTAGTTCCGAGAGAACGAGTTGTCACCACCGCCAACGAGGACTACTGGAAGGAGGGTCTGCCCAAAGTCGAACACCTGACTTTCCTGATGGTGCCGGAAAAGGAGACGGCAGTAAGAATGCTTTCCTCCGGTCAGGGCGACATAATCACGGACCTCAGCCCCGACCAGTACCTCAGACTACAGCCGAACAACAACGTCAGGGCGCTCAACGAGCAATACGCCGCCCCGATCATGATCGACCTCAACACCAACAAGGAACCGTTCAACAACAAAAAGGTCAGGCAGGCACTTGCTTACACGATAGACAGACAATCGCTTCTCGAATCCGCCGGATTCGGGCTGGGTACGGTCGGAAACGATACACCGATACCGTCCTGGCACAAGTTTTACGACGCTCTCGGCGGAGTCAGGAAGAGGAACGTGGAAAAGGCCAAACAGCTGCTGGAAGAAGCCGGCTACTCGGACGGAGTCAACGTGACTCTCTACTGTGGTTCGAACATTCCGCCGGTACTTTCCGTGGCGCTGACGGTTCAGGAAATGGCAAAGTCCGCCGGATTCAACATCGAACTCCACACTCTTCCCAGGTCCACTTACCTCTCCAAGTACTGGCTCAAGGTACCGATGTCCGCCACTCTGTGGGGACACAGGGAAGATATCACCCAGCTACTTGGCTCCTCGTTGACCTGCGATGCTTCCTGGAACGCCAGTCACTACTGTAACGAGGAACTGGATGAAAACGTGGAGAAAGCCAGTGCCACCACTGATCCGGAAGAAAGGCAGAAGTACTTCAGTAATATTCAGGAAATACTGCACGAGGACGTTCCTGCCGTCATTCCGATGTTCAAGGATTACCTTGGTGCCACTTCCACCAGAGTTGCCGGCTTTCATCTGACACAGAACTGGATTAACGATTACCGGTACGTAGAGTACACCAACTAATTGAATTCTTGAATATTAATCGGATAAGCCACAAGGTGCCCTTTCTCAGGAAAGGGCACCTTGTTTTACAACCCAGGAGGGAGGGTAGTGAGAAGAGATGACTAAATTCATCAGCAAGCGTCTGGTTAACATGGTTATCACTCTCTTCGTTGCGTCGATAATAATATTCACTCTGACGGAAATAATGCCCGGAGACGTGGCGCAGATGATACTGGGTCAGTACGCAACGGAAGAATCTCTGGAAGCCGTAAGAGCCCAACTCGGACTTGACCAATCCCCGCTTGTCAGATACACGGACTGGATCTGGGGGGTAATGCACGGCAATCTCGGTGAGTCACTTAGCATGCAGGGCGTGTCGGTTTCGTCGCTGCTCCTGCGACGGGGGCGCAATTCTCTCTTCCTGGCAGCGGCGGCCACGGTTTTTCTCGTTCCTTTATCCCTGTTTCTCGGGGTAATTGCCGGGTTGAAGGAAGGTAGCTGGTGGGATCATCTGATTTCAACGTCTTCTCTGATAGCTCTTTCCCTGCCTTCCTTTATTTCGGGAACTTTCTTGATGATGATATTCGCTATATGGCTCGGGGTGGTACCCGCCATGAGTTCTATCGAGCCCGGTGCCAACCTCTTTAACGTCTTTCCAAAATTGATCCTTCCGATCGTAACTGTATCCCTCGTCCTGCTTGGTTACGTCGCCAGAATGGTGCGAGCCAGCGTCATCGACGCCTCCCACTCGGATTATGCTCGTACGGCCACCCTTAAAGGACTGCCGAAGATAAAAGTGGTCTGGCACATTCTCCGAAACGCGTTAATGCCTACAGTAACAGTAATTGCCATGAATTTGGGCTGGTTGATCGGCGGGCTGGTGATCGTCGAGACACTCTTTGCTTATCCCGGCCTCGGCAGGCTGGTTTACACGGCAATTCAGCGGCAGGATATTCCGCTGATTCAGGCCAGCGTGCTACTTACCAGTGCCGTCTATTTGCTGCTTAACCTGGCGTCCGACGTCATTTACACGTTCCTGGACCCGAGGATTAAGTATTAAGGGGGATAGGATGATACCAACTGACTCGATAGCGGGAGGATTAACGTAATGGAAAGCCTCTTGAGAAGAGCACGCAATGCCGTTCAGGTCTTGAAAAGGTTGAGCAACTCGAAGCTGGGCCTTATTGGCATGTCGATAATTTTCGTCTGGGTGGTTGTGGCCCTGCTTGGCCCGATTATCGCTCCCTATTCGCCGACCAGCTACCATCCGCAGGATAGGTTCGAAGGACCCAGTTTGAAGTACCCATTTGGTACGGACAGGTACGGCAGGGACATGTTTAGCAGAGTGATTATGGGGAGCAGGTCGGTTCTCCTCCTCGCAAGCTCCGCCACTTTGATAGCTTTGATCCTTGGCAGTTCCATCGGATTGATTACTGGCTATCTGGGGGGGATAGTCGACGAAGTGGTCATGCGGTTTATGGACATACTCATGTCCTTCCCCGCCCTTCTATTTGCTATGTTGATTCTGGGAATATTCGGCCCGAGTACCTTTGGAGTGATAGTCGTAATCGGGCTGGTTTACACGCCCAGGATTGCGCGAGTCGCCCGGAGCGCTGTTCTGGAGGTCAAGGAAAAGGAATTCATCGAAGCGGCGAAGGTTCGGGGAGAGTCGAACCTCTACATTATGTTCGTCGAGCTCCTGCCAAACATCTGGGGGCCCCTCGGAGTTGAGGCTTCGGTCAGGTTTGGCTACGCGATATTTCTGAGCGCTTCCCTTGGCTTTCTCGGGCTGGGAGTACAACCGCCGACGCCGGACTGGGGACTGCTGATGAAAGAGGCTCAGTCCTACATGAGCTGGGC
>CAZNVA010000148.1:0-3252 GCA_964576335.1 uncultured Thermotogae bacterium
ACACGATGGCAAAAGAACATTTCGAGCGGGATAAGCCGCACCTGAATATTGGGACGATTGGACATATTGATCACGGGAAGACGACTCTTACTTCTGCCATGACCAAGGTTCTTGCTAATCAGGGAATGGCGGACAGCAAGGAGTTTCAGGATATCGACAACGCCCCGGAAGAGCAGGAAAGAGGGATCACAATTGCTGTCAGGCACGTGGAGTACGAGACGGAAAATAGACACTACGCTCACATAGATGCGCCGGGTCACGCTGATTACGTTAAGAACATGATTACCGGTGCAGCACAGATGGATGGGGCGATATTGGTAGTTTCTGCTGCGGATGGTCCGATGCCCCAGACCCGGGAACACGTGTTGCTGGCTCGTCAGGTTGGTGTTCCAGCCATGACAGTGTTCCTCAACAAAACTGATATGGTCGACGATCCCGACCTAATTGACCTCGTAGAGATGGAAGTAAGGGAGCTACTGAACGAGTACGACTTTCCGGGAGACGAGGTACCGATAATCAGGGGTTCGGCTCTTGAGGCCATGGAAAGTGACGGAGATCCCGAGTCCGAGGTAAACCAGCCAATTATGGAGCTCGTAGAAGCGCTGGACGATTACATCCCGCTTCCGGACAGGGACGAGGATCAGCCTTTCTTGATGCCCGTTGAGGACGTCTTTTCGATCAAAGGCCGTGGGACAGTCGCGACTGGTCGCGTGGAAAGAGGAAGGGTTACTCCACAGTCCGAGATCGAGATAGTTGGCCTGCACGGCGAAATCGTTGAGACGGTTGCTACCAGTCTCGAAATGTTCAACAAGACGATGGACGAAGCGATCGCCGGGGATAACGTGGGTGTGCTCCTGAGAGGTATAGACAAGGAAGAGATTGAGAGAGGTCAGGTTCTTGCCGAACCGGGCAGTATAACGCCTCATACCAAGTTCAAGGCAGAAGTTTACGTCTTGAGCAAGGACGAAGGTGGGCGTCATACACCGTTCTTCGATGGCTACAAACCGCAGTTCTACTTTAGAACCACTGACGTTACGGGTACAATTCAACTGCCTGACGACGTTGAGATGGTTATGCCGGGAGATAACGTAACTCTCGAAGGTAACTTGATAGATCACATAGCCATGGAAGAAGGTCTCAGATTCGCAATTCGTGAAGGAGGAAAAACGGTAGGGGCAGGAGTTGTAACGGAAATAATTGAATAGGGAGACTGATATTACCGATGCACAAGGAACAGGTAATCCTGGTCTGCAGCGAATGTGGACGACATAACTACCATACCGTGAAGAACCCGAGGAACGACGGCGACAAACTGGAATTAAAAAAATACTGTAAGTGGTGTGAAGAACATACGGTTCACAAGGAGAAATAAGCGGTATTAGTTTTTACAGGCCCGTAGCTCAGTCTGGCAGAGCAGCGGCCTCCAAAGCCGCGTGTCGGGGGCTCAAATCCTCCCGGGCCTGCCAGATGCACAATGAGGTGTTATGAATTTGAATTGGTTAAATAAGGTTAGTTCTTTTTTACGAAACGTTAGGGCGGAAGTTAAGAAGGTGAGCTGGCCTTCCCAGTCCGAAGTGATAACGATGACCATTCTTATACTCGGGATGGTCATACTGTTGTCAGCTTATATCGGCGGTGTCGATCTGGTGTACAGGCAAATCATTCAGCAGATCTTATCCTTGTAACAGCCGCTTGAACTTTCTCATTCTGACACTAACCGGAGTTAAACCTGTTAAACGAGGAGCAAGTGGTGAACTATGAAAAAATGGTACGCTATTCAAACGTACGCCGGTTCCGAACTGAAGGTAAAAAAGGAAATTGAAAGGAGGATAGAGGAAAGGGAACTCGAGGACAGGGTCAAGAGCTTCAAGGAGGACGGTCAACGAGAGTACTGCGTGGTCCCGATAGAGGAAGTTATAACCTCCCGGAGCCGACGTGGCAAATCCAACGAGTACCGCATTCCCTACGAATACGACCTCCTCGTAGATTCGAACGAGCGGCTCTCCCGGGGAGAACCGATCGCCCGAAAGCCTCCCAAACACCTTGACTGGGATTGCCTGGTTTCCGACGTAGAGACCCTGCAGCGGGTCATAGTGGAAATGACAAACAGGACGGAGGAAACTTACCTGATCCCAACGGATAAGCGGATCAGGCGGGATATTCGGAAAGGGGAAAAAATCCGTTCCGGAGTCCCACTTACTTCGGACCAGGAAGAGAAGTTCGTCGTAAACGTCAAGGGGAAGATTGCCCTGCGGGATAAAGTTAAACGGATCGAGTTCACCCTGAATGACGGTTCGGAAGAAAGGATGGTCATACCGGAAAGGTACCTGGTGAGGTTGAAGGAAGGGGACGAGTTCGAAGAAGATGACAGGATTGAGGAAGAGGACGTAATTGACTCACGCTCTTCCGGTATGGTTAAGGTGAAGGAATACAAGGATAAACGGGTTGTGACAGTACAGCCCGTGGAAAAGCGCAGGTTATTTCCCGGTTACGTCTTCGTAAAGATGGATCTCCCCGAAGAGAAAATGATAGATCTTGTCGATGACATAAGGGGAGCAGTTCGGTTCGTCGGGTCGCGTTACCATCCGATACCGATTAGAGGCAAAGAGATGAAGGTGGTCAAACGACTTGCTGGTTTAATAGAAGCACCCACCGCACCGAGTACTCCGAGGATCGAGGTTGACTTCGACGTCGGCGAAGTAGTAGAGATAATCGAAGGACCTTTTGCGGACTTTACCGGCGAAATCACCGCTATAGACAAGGAGGCCGAAGAGGTGACGGTGAACGTAAAGATTTTTGGTCGAGAGACTCCGGTGGATATTGGTTTCGAAGGAATAGAGAAAATATAGGGACTTGAATTGAGCGGTTTTTATTGGTTACATGAAAATAATAAGGTACTTCTTAAAAGTTATTTTAAAAGCGAAAACGGGTCCAGCACTCAGATGAGGAGAGTTGCTTGGATGTATAAAACGACCATTGAAAGAGGTTGGTAAAGCCTTAGAGTTAGCTTTGCAGAATCTTGCCCCAGAGTGGGTAACTCATCTGAGTGCTGGTTGAAAGTTATGGGAGAGTAACTTGATTTAATCCCTTAGACATCACCCAGTGGGTGAGATGAGGAAATTGATATAACGGAAGTAATTTCCTCTTGTATTCTGTTTTAGAAGATGTTTTTAAACGAGAGAATCGTTCAACTAAGAAGGGAGGAATTGAGTAATTATGGCTAAAAGAGTAGAGACAACCTTGAAGCTACAG
>CAZNVA010000149.1:0-3251 GCA_964576335.1 uncultured Thermotogae bacterium
AGATTAGCTTGCTGATAACCGACGACGCGGATAATACGGTAGTGGAAGAAGATCCGCTTGAGTCCGACGTCACGGTTGGAGCTGGAGATTCCTGGTCGGGAACTTACGAGTTTACACCGGAAGAAGGTGGTGCTTACACCGCCGAGATCACCGCAAACGGCTACTCCGGTAGCTACGACTTCCAGATCGGTGCGGTAGTTACCGACAAGCCCAACCCTCACTGGGGTCAGAACGGTGACCGAGCAAAGTCCGGTATACTCCCGGCTCCGGTCGATGGGGACGAGACCCCGTTCCTGGAACTCGCAAATGAAGACGGCGATTCCGTGCACTCCTACGTTACGGTCAACTCTCTACGCGTCTACGACCTGAGCGGTAACAAGCTCGCCGAGATAGAAAGCGGGTTCGACGACCTGTCGGCGCTGGAGAACATGGAAAACGGTCTCTACCTCTACACCGTGGATTACGAAGTCGACACTGAAGACGGAGTAAAGGACAAGAAGAGCCCGGTCATGAAGTTCATCGTCAAGCAGTAGAATGGAGTTAAGCCAGAGAACTTGAATAACAAACTCCAGGCTCCGATTTCGGGGCCTGGAGTTTCTCTTATTTTGTAAAATAGTTGATTTGTCAACCTTAATATTTGCATTTTTTATCCCTGTATCGGATAAATGTTATGGATCCAGCATAACAGAAGGAGGTAAACCCGGATGCGTCCGCGATTTTCGATTCTGCTTGGAATTCTCATAGTACTCCTGGCTGCGCCTCTCACTTTTTCCGCCCCGGAGTTCGATCCCTATTTGACCAGTTCACTTAACTTAAATCCCGGTGACTCGGAGATACTGGTGCACGAGATTAGCGTAGAGCAAGTAATGACCCCGATCAGAATCAAGGAGCTCACCGTAAAAAACGACGGGACGGCCTCCGGCAACGAGATTCGTGAAGTACGTATTCGGTACAGGGAGGAATCCGGCAACTGGTCTTCCGTTACTATCGATGACCTCACCGGTATAGTCTCCGGTATTACTTTCTCTCTACCCGGTGACGGGTTAAAGCTCGACCTGGGCGAGGTCGGACAGTTCCGGATTCTGGTTTCGGTGGCGGAGCCCGAGAGGGTGCCGGTAAGCAAGTACGGCGAAGAGGTATCTTTGCAGCTGGCCGGAATGTTCCACTACGTATACCTGGGTGAGGACGGCGAGGCAATGGAATCGGTCAGCTCTAACTGGATCGAGGATCCCGGCGTGGACGAAATCTCCCGATCCGGTTTCGAGGGGGCCCACCCCATGGCCCTGGATCAGGAGATCATTCAGCCCGGGACCACAGCCAGGATTGGCAGCTTCGAATTCCGGGACGATGATCCCAACAATGCAGGAGTAGAAGTAGACTTGATTACCCTGGAAAACCGGTCCGGAGCGGACGATCCGGTCGTCCTGGGCCAGGATATTACGGAAATAAAGCTGCATGCCCGACTCGTCGAAGACGGCCAGGTAACCGAAAGGACGATCAGCAAAGCAATCACCAGCCCGACGACTCAGGTTTCCGTGCCGACGGAACCGGGTGGCTGGTGGGATGGACGCTGTCAGGACGACTGTCAGCTGACCATAAACGTCGAGGGTAAGGTCTCCAGTCGGGGGCCGGTCCAGGGCATGAAACTGCGAACGGGATTAACGCTTGACACGAAGGAAAACAACGGCATGAGTGGTTATCCCTTCCACCAGCAGGTCACGGTACCGGAACCGAGCGTCCAGAGCGTGGTAGTGCAGGGACTGGAGGGTATCGAAGAGACCACTGATTGGCGTTCCGGAGTGATTAACAGGGGCGAGACCTACAAGCAGAGACTGGTATTGAAGGACCGGGACAGGGATAGTGACGATTTCCTGGTTCGGTCGATTGGCCTGCGCAACGAGGGTAGCCTGCCGAACTCCCAAATCGAAGAAGTGTCCGTATACCGATCGAAGCCGGAAGGCGGTTTGGTAACGCTGGGAACGGACCTGAATCTGTCAAGTGACTGGCAGATACTGGGTGGAGGTTCCGCGAGGGAGATCCCGGACGACGGCAGGGGAGTATTTGAGATTCACTACACCGTTGCGGAGGACGCAGCGGAAAAGACGACGTTCCAGCCGGTGGTTCAGTTCAGGGGTACCGAGGGTACAGTGGACAGGGCCCCGAGTCCCGTCCATACGTCTCCCGATTCCCTGAAGATTTATCCCTATGGGGCCGAGGTCGTCGAGGCAAGTCGTGGTTCCATGAGCGCCTCTCCGATATCCGGCCGTGAGGGCGTGATAGGTCAACGGATAGACGTCATGGACCGGGACGAGAACAGGTTGGATCTTCTGATCAATCCCATCGTGATAAAGAATACCGGCACTGCTACCGGCAGCGATTTCCGGAAGCTGGAGCTATTCGACTCGGACGGTAACCTGCTCGTTACCAGAACCGACCTGAACGGTCTCACGACGGGCGGGGTGACGTTAAATAACCTGGACGGGAAGACGACCGTGACGGACAGCCAGGCGGGAAACTGGCGCACGTTTTACATATACCTTACCCCGCGGGCGGGCATTGGCAACGAGACCCTGAATCTAAAGACTACTCTCTATCAAACCGAGGGCGATACCGATATAGTATCCACGCTCAACGGGCCGCAATTGACCGTCGGTGGGACTGGATCCGGTAGCTTGATATCAACCCGGCCGATGCAGGAAGTGGGGGAAGCGGTCAACGGTCTTCAGGATCAGCCATTTGGTGTAGGATTTGCCGCCGTTACCAGTTACCCCAATTTCCCGTCGCTTGGCGCAAAGCTGTTCCTGGAAGTGCCTCTGGCCGAGCTGGGGCTGGAGCTCGATGAGGGTGGTGCCGGGTCTACCTTCAGCCGTTTTGGTTTTGAAGTGGACTCCGTTTCCCAGTCCGGCTATTACTACCCGAATTTCTCGCTCGGCTACAAGTTACCCTTCAATACCGGAGTCAATCAGTTCTTCGGGGCAGGCGCCGGCGGGGTTTTTCTGAACGAAGCCGGGCTTTCGGATACTTTTGGTTTTCACGGAATTTACGGGGTAACTACGACGGAACTCTTCGAAGAAGAGATCCCTGTACTTCTGCAGGCCCAGCTCAAGTACATAAACGAGCCGATCTCCGAAACCGTACTCGGGATCAACCTGGGGGTTCTGTTTAGTTAAGTCCCGGTTCGTTTCCGATTCACCTACCTTCCTTAAACTTGCCCCGGCGGGGCTCAGTCGTTAAACTTTTGTTCAGCCGAG
>CAZNVA010000150.1:0-3241 GCA_964576335.1 uncultured Thermotogae bacterium
CCGTTCGTCATCATCAACATCCGTCGATTCCAAAGCAGGGAGGCAATACGATGATCAGAAAGGCATTAAACCTATTTTCGCGGGTTCCACTGCACGTCGTTATAATCATTCTCTGTATCGCCTGGCTACTTCCAACACTGGGAATATTTGTTAGTTCCTTCCGGCCCTCAAGCGACATCATGAGCTCCGGCTGGTGGAGCGTCTTCCTCGACCCGGCAAACCCGCAGAATTATACAATAGAAAATTATACTCAAGTATTGTTTGGTAATAACATCTGGCGGTCGTTCCTGAACAGCTTCATAATCTCGGTGCCGGCAACTTTGATTTCCCTGTTCTTTGCAGCCCTGGCGGGATACGCCTTCGCGTGGCTTAAATTCCCCGGCAGGAACATACTATTCCTGACCATCGTGGGGCTGATAGTCGTGCCGCTGCAGATGACCTTTATCCCGATCATAAAAATATACTCTTCGACGGGGCTATACGGAAGTTACATAGGGATATGGCTCGCTCACGCCGGCTACGGGATGCCGCTGATGATCTACATGATGCGTAACTTTATGGGTGGGTTGCCGAAAGAGTTATTTGAGTCCGCCTTCATAGACGGGGCATCCGTTTGGACGGCATTCACGCGTCTGGTAATTCCGCTGTCCCTGCCCGTGATAGCCTCGCTGGCCATATTCCAGTTCCTCTGGATCTGGAACGACCTAATAGTCTCCCTGATCTACATGCCGGACCCGTCGAAGGCGCCGATAACTCTGAAAATCGCCAACCTGGTCGGGTCACAGGGTCAGTCCTGGCACCTGCTTCTACCGGCGTCATTTATATCAATGATCATACCGTTGATCGTGTTCTTCTCGCTGCAGAAGTACTTCGTCCGAGGTCTGACTGCAGGCGCTGTAAAGGGCTAATACGGAAAAGGAGCTCAAAATTGCTTATTAGTTTTCTCAACCCTCAGGGGAACTTCGATCCCGAGGACAGCTACTGGATGGAGCATCCCGATTTCGGCGGCCAGCTCGTTTACGTCAAGGAAACCGCACTGGCGCTGGCCGAACTCGGCCACCGGGTGGATATAGTCACGCGACAAATCGACGACCCGGATTGGCCCGAGTTTTCCGAACGGGTCGAAAAGTATCCGGAATCGGACGACGTCAGAATAGTCAGAATTCCCTGCGGGCCGGACGAGTTCTTGCCCAAGGAACAACTCTGGCCCCACCTGGGAACAGAGTGGCTGGACGGGATAATAGATTTCTACCAGAATCGGGGCGAATTCCCGGATGCAGTGACCACGCATTACGGAGACGGCGGACTCGTGGGGGCGCTGCTCAAAAAGGAGGAAGGAATCAACTACACGTTTACCGGTCACTCGCTGGGCGGCCAGAAGATGGACCGGTTCGACGCATCCCCTGACAACCTCGAGAAACTGGACGAGCGGTTCAACTTCGCCCGGAGAATATTTGCCGAAAGGGTTGCGATGAACCGGGCCGATCAAGTTATTACCAGTACCAACCAGGAGCGATACAAACAGTACGGCCATCCGGTCTACGACGGGGCCGTTTCCGTGGGAAACGACGAGAAGTTCTCCGTAATTCCGCCCGGCGTCAACCGCAGGCTGTTCAACGAGGAAGCAGGGCCGAATGACGAGGAAATAGCCCGGCGAATCGAATCCGCGATCGACAGGGATATTGGTAGGAACCGGAGAGACCTACCTCTGGTTATCTGCTCCAGTCGACTGGACGCCAAGAAGAACCATCTCGGACTGGTAAACGCTTTTGCGGAGTCCGGGGAGCTGAAAGAGGCCGCCAACCTGGCGATAGTTGTCCGGGGAGCTAGTAACCCGCTCGAAGAGAGGGAAAAATACGAAGGTGAATCCAGGGAAATACTCGACGAGCTCGCGGCCGCCATCCAGGAAAACGATCTGGAGGACGCGGTAACCTCCTTCCCGCTCGAGAACCAGAGCGAGCTGGCCGCGGCCTACCGCTGGGGAAAGGACAGGAGGTCGGTTTTTGCCCTGACTGCGCTTTACGAACCCTTCGGGCTGGCGCCGCTGGAGGCAATGAGCTGCGGGTTACCGGCAGTAGTGACAAATCAGGGCGGCCCTACGGAGAGCATGGTCGATGAGGAGAAAGGAGAAGAATACGGGGTCCTCGTAGATCCGGAAGACCCGGAGGAAATTGCCGAAGGGCTACTCGGACCGCTAAGTTCGGAGGAGACCTGGAAAAAACTTAGCGCGGCGGGTAAGAAGCGCGTCCTTTCTCGATACACCTGGGAAGAAACCGCCAGAAGTTACCTGGAAGTCCTAAGAGAGATTAAGGACAAACCCGCTTCCGATAAGGACTCGCTTGATATACCGGAGTACTTTACCGATCCTGGACCGAAAACGGACATAGAACTAGCACAGCTGGCTGACCTTTACTTTGCTTAGAAGGATTACATTTCTCAACAGGAGTTGATGAAGAGTGCTGGGTGACGAACTGGTAATTGAAGAGGTTCATACCGAAAGAGCCCGTGAGATCATAGAGGTATTGCAGGAGAGCTTCTCAGGTAAAAAGAAGTTAGTTATGACAATTGCCGGGGAGTCCGGTTCCGGAAAGTCCGAACTTGCAGCCGAAATTGCTCGGATTAACGGGGAAAAAGGTATTCCAACAGGTATACTGCAGCAGGACGATTATTTCGTCTTTCCCCCAAAAACCAACCACGAAATGCGGAAGAAAAACATCGACCAGGTCGGAACTTACGAAGTAAAGCTAGATTTCCTCGATTCCAACCTGCGTTCCTTCAGGAACGGCGCCGAATCGATCTATAAGCCCCTGGTGGATTACGACGCGGATAAAATTAACACCGAGGTCAAACAAGTTGGAGAGTTCGAGTGGTTAATAGCCGAAGGCACTTATACTACCGCACTCGAGTTCGCCGACTTCAGGGTTTTCATCGACAGAAACTACGAACAGACCTACGAGGACAGAAAGGAAAGGGGGCGAGACAAGCTGGAACCCTTCGTCGAGGACGTCCTGGAGAGGGAACACGAAATCATCTCTTCCCATAAAAGCCGTGCCGATTTACTTATAACTTCGGATTACCAGGAAATTGTAATGGTGAACTGATCCGGAGCTTCAACGGCACCCAACCCTTTAGCATTAACCCCTTTTTGCCGTAAATGGACTTCAAACGGAAATTTAACGGTTAGCGGGGTAATGCCTTATTGGCGATTCCTTCTTTGGGCAATGGGTTCAGGCGATTGAGT
>CAZNVA010000151.1:0-3233 GCA_964576335.1 uncultured Thermotogae bacterium
GTAGAATTAATTCGAAATTGGTATGAATTAAAATAAAGTCCAGAAGAGAGGCCAAAAATGAATGAAGGAAACAAAGCTCCCTGTGATAATGGTGAAAACGGCTTCGTCAGCACAGAAAACCTTACGAGAATCTACGAGATGGGTCAGGAAAAGATTTATGGAATGGACGAAGTTAATTTTTCCCTGGATAGGGGGGATTTCGTAGTTATTAGTGGACCCTCCGGAAGCGGGAAATCCACCTTGCTCAACTTGATCGGTTGCATCGACCAACCCACGAAAGGAGAAGTCTACCTCGACGGCGAACCCACCTCCGAACTTTCCGAGACGGAAAGAGCTGCCGTCAGGAGAGAGCGAATCGGGTTAATTTTTCAAAGTTTCAACTTGATTCCGGTCCTGACGGCTTACGAGAACGTCGAGTACCCGCTCTTGCTCCAGGACGCAGCTCCAAAGGAAAGGGAAGAACAGGTTGAGGAGCTCTTGCGGGCAGTTGGCCTGGAGGAAATGAAGGACCGCAGGCCGGGAGCGCTTTCAGGTGGTCAGCGTCAGAGAGTTGCCATTGCCCGAGCTCTGGTCGGAGACCCGGAACTGGTTCTAGCGGACGAGCCGACGGCTAACCTTGATTCGACAACCGGGGAAAAAGTGATGGAGCTGATGAAGGAGTTGAACGAGGAATTCTGTGTTGCTTTCTTAGTTGTCACGCACGATCCACTGGTTGTTGATTACGCGGACAGGAAGATTGAAATACTTGACGGTAAGCTGAAAGAAGGTAAAGAAGGGGCAAATTAACGGAAAACCCTATGTGGCTAAAGATCCCTCTGAGAAATTTAAGCAGGAACGTTCGCCGGACGGTTTTATCGCTGGCGATTATTGGGCTCGGGACCGCGATGACTTTCGTCGTCCTTGGATTCGTCTATTCCTCCGTCGACATCATTCAGGATAGTCTTCTGGGAAGGTACGGCAATATTCAAATTGCCCAAAAGAAAGTCTGGGAGGAGAACGCCAAAGAACTTTCTAATCCGATAAGGGCGAGCGCTTTATCCGGCCTGAGGGACACACTTGAGCGAATTCCGGAAGTGGAAAAAGTATCAACCCAGATTTCTTTTACCGGCTTACTTTTAGCCGGCAATTCCAGCAAACCTGTAAAATTTGTCGGAATAGATACTGAAAACGAAGTAGTTTCTTACGGGGATTCAATTGCGAGAGGGGAAAACTTGAGCTCGACCAGCAGTGACTCCGTGCTCGTTGGTGAATCCCTGGCAAGCGAGCTAGGGGTTACTCCCGGCGAAAGCGTTAGATTGATCGTGGAGACCGAGGATTCAAACCGGAGTACCGGTAGCAGGGTGATTTCGGGGTTATATACTGCTCAAAGTGAAGAAGTAGAAAAGAGACAGGTGTATCTGCCGATTAGTTCTGCCCAGAAGCTGGTCGGAAAGAACGTGGTCGGACGTCTGGCGATCGCATTGAAGAACCGGAGCTCTACCGATAGAGTAGCCCGGAATTTACGGCAAAATGACGGAATAACTTCGCTCTCCCTGGGTGTAAGGACGTGGAAACAGCTCTCCAGTTTTTATAAGATGCTCAACAGCTTCTTCGGATTGATATTTGGTTTCCTTGTGGTTGTGGTTTCGGTTCTCGTGTTCTTTATCGTTCTGCAGGTCCTTACTATGTCTTTCCTGGAAAGGACCAGGGAGGTCGGAACCATCAGGGCTCTCGGTACTCGGAGCGGGGAGGTTTTCCGGATGTTTGTGTCGGAGAGTTTTCTGCTCGGACTGACCGGAGCGGTTCTCGGGCTGGGGTTTGGGGTCTTACTTGCCCTCGGGTTTAACTTGCTGGGGATTAACTGGACTCCCCCTGGATCGGTTGAGCCGGTCGTTTTGACGGTGAAAATGGGGTGGGCTAACGTCTGGCCTCCGGTTTTGATTAGCCTGGTCGCCACGGTGGTCTCCTCTTTTTACCCTGCTTACCGAATGGCGGGAACGGATATAGTGGAGACCTTAAGGGTGGAGGAATAAAAACGGAATGAAAAGACTAAAAGTACCCCTGAGAAATCTTTTTAGAAACAAGCGTCGCACGGGATTTAGCATGGCAATTATAGCTCTCGGTGTAGCGATTCTGCTTGCGACAGTGGCTTTTACGGACGAGGCTATTAACTCCACTAAGAATTCGCTTTCAAAAAATACCGGCACGGTTCAAATTGCGGCCCCGGAACTATTTGCCGGAGAAACCGAGGGGTTTGATTACCTGATCGACCCCGAAAAAGTATCGGAAATAAGTTCTATTATAGCTCAAAACCCGGAAGTTGCAGGAGTAACGAGCAGGCTTGAGTTTGGCGGTCTTATTAGTTACCGAGATAGCGAATCGACCGTACTTCTCCGGGGGGTAGTTCCAGGAAACTGTGTTCAGGACTATAGCTGTATCATTGAAGAGGGAAAAAGTTTAAATAAAGAGAACAGGGAGGGTTTGGTTCTGGGCAAAGCGCTTGCCGAGGACCTGGGGGTGAGGCCCGGCGATAGAATTGATCTAGCCTACAGCGACGCCAGTGGTAAATACAGCGGCGCCTCCGGTGAGGTAATAGGCCTGGCAAGCCTAAGCAGGCGTCAGCTCGAAGAAGAGATTGCTTTTTCCAATCTGTCTTTTTCCAAAGAGCTTCTTGGTGACGCGGGTGTGGGCAAAATAATTGTCAGGTTAAATGAAATTGACGGGGCGGAAGAATTTGCATCGAAGATAGAGAAAGAACTTGACCAGCGGGGTTACGAGCTCGGTACTAGAACCTGGAAGGAGTTAAACCCATTATACGATTCGTTGAGTACTTTCTGGAACGCTTTTTCCGGCTTTACCTACGTAGCAGTCTTTACGCTAGTCTTCTTCAGTACACTTGAAGTCCTGACGATGTCTTTCCTCGAGAGGTCGCAGGAAGTTGGGACAGTACGTGCAATAGGCGCTACCAGACGGGGGGTCTTTAAAGATTTTCTCGTGGAGGGAGCACTCGTTGGTCTCTTTGGGGGTTTGCTTGGGCTGGCGTTAGGTGGCCTGATAAGTCTTGGCGTCAATTTAGCCGGCATTACATGGAAACCTCCAGGAGCTACTATTCCCGAACCGCTAACAATTAAGTTAACTTATTCAACCGTACTATTTCCGCTACTGGCCGCGATAGTCTCTACTCTGCTTGGCTCAATATTTCCGGCCTGGCAAAACTCCCGGAAACAAATTACTGATTCGCTTAGAAATAGATA
>CAZNVA010000152.1:0-3205 GCA_964576335.1 uncultured Thermotogae bacterium
AAGCAGTTCTGTTTTTTAAGTACTGCCTGTACCTTTCTCGCCATACTTCGTCGCTTTCCCTGCCGGTTCCGCCCTTCAACCGGTGAATTTCGGATTCCTCTACCGCAGGGATTTCCCTGTCATCCACTATCCACGGGTCGTATTCCTGGCCTCGAATGAAGGCCGTAGTATCGAAACCGCGCCCGCAGTTGTATACCGGCTTGTGCATGTGGTAGGTATCCGTAATCAGGGCGGAGTTGTACCCCTGATCCCAGAGCACTTCCGCCAGCAGGTAGTCATCAGAGGTAAAGGGCTGCCAGCCCGCCTCGTGAAAATGGTACTTCCCCGTCCACCAGGAGCGCCTGGTCGGCAGAGTGGGAAGGTTCTCGCTGTAAGCCTGGTTAAACTGGACCCCGTCCTCCGCCAGACCATCTATATTGGGCGTTCGAACGTCCGAACCGTAACTGCCAACGTAATCGGTTCTCAAGCTATCCGCGACTATCACCACGATGTTCATCAAATACACCTCCATATGAATACTAACACCGGCTACCCCGTTTCCGGAGCAGCCGGTGAAAACGAAACTCAAAGGTCTTAGCCCGATGAAATTTAACGGTTAAAAGGAGTAACCTCCCGTGTACTTGTCCTCGTTGTTGTTCTGAATTCGGACGAGTTCCCTGGCGGTCTTTTCGACGTTCCGGTTGGACACGAACTTCATCAACGCGTCCTCAAATTCGGGACCGAGCCCGGAAGGAATAATCAGGTCAAAGGTCGGTACCACGGCATCCGCGGTTTTCAGCTGGTTTATCTGATAGAGAGTGCCGGCTGATGCCTTCTCTTCCGGTACCTGAACGTCCGTCCTGGCTGGTGCTGCCTGCTTGACCAGTGCCATCTCTTGCTGTACCTGGGGAAGCAGGGAGGTATAAACCAGGGCCTTGGCGTTATTCGGCTGGTCGGAAGTAGCTCCTATCCAGTAGGAAGAAACCATCGCGTAGAGCGTGTTCCTGCCGGGACCGGGCATGGGAGCGTAATTCCATACTTCGCCCCTTTCTCCGGCTTCGTTGAATATCGGCACGAACCAGGTTCCTCCGTTGGTAAAGGCAGCGTCACCGGTAGCGGTTCTCTGCTGCGGTCCAAAACCGGACTTAAGCGTCGAGACGTCCTTATTGGCGTAGGAAAGGAGTTCCTTTGCCTGTTCGAGTACCTCTGTCCAGTCCTCCACCGTGGCGTTGCCGTTTGCGATCTTTGCGTAACCGGAAGGGCCGACGGCACCAACTATTAACTTTCCAAAGAGCCAGCGCGCCGCGTTCGGCTCCTTGACGCCGAGCACTATCGGGGTAGAATCCGTGTTTTCCCTTACTTTCTCCAGAACTGAGAAGAACTTGTCGTAGTCCTCGTAAGGCGGCATGTCTGCCCCGGCTTCTTCCAGCACCTCGACGTTGTAGAAGAGCATGCTGTGGTCCTCAATTACCTGCGGGAAGCCGTAGTAGTTCCCGTTCGCCCTGTAAAGGCTCTGAAGCGAATTCGGGATTACCTCTTCCAGCCCGTAATCCTCCCAGATATCGGTGACGTCCATAAATACGCCCTGGCTGGCGAGACTCTGGGTCTCGCTGGTCGGCGGTATTCTTACCAGAGAAACGGACCTTCCACCGGCAACTCTACTTGCAACTACCTGGGGCAGCTGACCGCTGGTACCTTCCTCAATTGAGACCTCGAAGTCCCAGAGCTTCTTGGCGGTATCGACGATCTGCTGTCTAGTTTTTCTTCCAGTACCGGCGACCCATCCGGTCAAAATGTCTAGATTTGGCTCTCCGACCGCCGTTCCAGCTTCCGGCATCGGCTGCATGCTAGCGGGTATTTCCGGTCCATCATTGTGATCCTCGGCGGTAGCGGATAGGGCCAGGCCCGATAAGATTAATGTCAGTACCAAAAGACCGACGATTCCGTTGCGGATTGAAAAGGAGAATTTGTTCATGTTTTCACCCCTGAAAACTATATGGTTTTGATTGTCAGGTGGTCGTAAGTTTTACCGGTACTGAGTAACTCGTATTTCCAGCTATCACCCCCGCAAACTGGAAAATATTTGGATCTTCAGTCCTTGATTCATCCGATCAATCACACTTACTGAAAAAGAGCAACTTTATCCGGATATTGCCCCCTCCGTCCATCCCTTGACGATCTGTTCCTGAAGTATGACGTAGATAATCACTATCGGAATCATCGCAAACAGCGCACCGGACAGCTGCAGGTTCCAGACTCCGATCTCCCAGGCCGAAGCCCGAGACATCAGGTCCACCTGAGCCATGATCGGCCTGCCTCTGCTGCCGGATGACAGAACCAGCGGAAGGATTAAGTTGTTCCAGCCGACGGTAAAGCCGATTATCCCGGCAGAAACCGCCGCAGTCTTCGACATAGGGAACATAATGTGAATAAATACCTGCCAGTGCGAGGCGCCCGAGATTTCGGCAGCTTCCACCAGGGAATCCGGAATTCTATTGTAAAATTCCCTGAAGATGAAAATGACTACGGGCAACTGGCCACCCCCGATAGCCAGACCGATGTATTCCGGGATTCCAAAAAGGTTGAGCGTATTTGCCACTCTTACGATCGGCACCAGCCGCATCGTGGCCGGCAGGTAGATGCCAATCGAAAGAATTATTACGGTCAGAAACGTAAACCGGGCACGAACTTTGCTCAGGTAGTAACCCCCGATCGAACCGATAAGGATGCTAATCGCCATCGAAGTCAGCGCTATCCGCAGTGAAGTCAGGTAGGAGCCGTTGACCATACTCCATGCTGTTTTTGCGTAGGAAAACACCAGTTCGGATCCCGGAATCAGCGGATTGGTCGTCCGGATTTCCAGGGGAGGTTTCGTCGCCGTGATGACCGCAGTCCAGTAGGGAAACAGGAAGAAGGCTGAAAGCAGCAGGGCGAGAAGACCGCCAACCACGTATCTGAGTTTAATATTTGGCAACTAGAGTTCACCTTCCTTGTACTGGAAATAGATGTAGGGAACCGCGAAGAGCATGATAATTGCCAGAAAGATCATCGCGGCCGCGGCACCCTGAGCGAAGTTGAAGGCCGAGAACATTCGCCTGTATATCAAAACGGGAAAGATCATGGAAGCCACGCCGGGGCCGCCGCCGGTCATCGTCCAGATAATTCCGAAAGTCTTGATCACCATCATGCTCAGCAGGAGCGAGAACATCAAAATGATTCCCCGGAT
>CAZNVA010000153.1:0-3168 GCA_964576335.1 uncultured Thermotogae bacterium
CATTTTCGTCTACCTCCTCGATCGTATTCATCAGCTTTCTCTTGTACTCGAAGAACTTTTCTCCCGTCTTGTCCCTTTCCTCCTCGGTCAGGTCGACTTCGAATTCTCCTTTCTTGACGGCGGGTCGGTCGGAAAGCACTATTATTTTCTCCGAGAGAAACAGTCCCTCTTCGATATCGTGAGTTATGAACAGGATCGACCTGTCGATTTCCTCCAGCAGGTCCAGCAGCCAGTGCTGAATTTTGTCCCGGGTCAGGGCGTCGAGCGAGCCGAACGGTTCGTCCAGAAAGAGAACGGGTGCGTCCGTCAGCACACTCCGTAACAGGGCCGCGCGCTGGCGCATCCCGCCGGAAAGTTCCTTCGGGTAAGATTCCTCGAAACCGGAGAGGCCAAACGTCTTCAGGCTCTTCCGGATTCTGGCGCGCCGTTCCTTCTTTCCGATCCCCCGTAACTTCATCGGCAGCTCGACGTTTTCCATCAGGGTTTTCCAGGGAAAAAGCAAGCCTTCCTGGGGTAAATAGCCGGAAGAAGAATAGTTCTTCCGGATCGTTCCCCTGTCGGCTTCGACTAGCCCCAGCAGGATTTTGAACAGCGTCGTCTTGCCGCAGCCGGAAGGGCCGAGAAAAGTGACGAAGCCGGAGGAGTTTATCCGGAAACCTATTCCCTCCAGCACGCCCAGGTCCCCGAAGCTCTTCCAGACGTCCTCTACGGTCAACAGCCTTGATTCACTCTTCCGGGAGGAACTCATTGGTAAAAGCCTCTTCAACCGGGATTCTTTTGTCGATCAGGCCGTTCTCGTAAAGCCAGTTCGTGAAATCGGTCCAGACAGACTTCTCCTGGACTCCCCACCGATCGACGCCTTTTCCGTACTGGTTGGATAGAAACTTCTGCGACTTCATTACGAGTTCCCGGTCCAGTTCGGTGGCATGGTCCAGCAGGATCTCCGCCGATTCTTCCGGGTTTTCCATCGCGTACTCGTAACCGCGGGTGACAGCCCGGAGGAACTTTTCGACGAGTTCCGGTTTCTTCCGGATCACCCCTTCGCTGCTGATGAAGACGGGCGTGTAATAGTTAAATGTTTCCGAAAGGTCCCTTGCCGGAATGTAGTTGAAGTCGAGACCGGCCAGTTCCGCGTGAATTCCCTGCCAGCCGTAGAAGATCCAGAAGAAGTCCCCCATACCCTTACGAGCAGCAGTTACGAAATCCGTCATTCCGAGGTTGACGAAGCTGACGGTGGAGAAGTCCGCGCCCGCTTCCTTCATGACGGAGCGAATTATTTTGTTGTAGAGCTCCATGCCCCAGCCGCCGAACTTGTGATTTTCAAAGTCCTTAACCGATTCTATTCCCGTGTCGGCGGGCGCCGCGAACCCGGAAGTATTTTCCTGAATGATTGCCGCTATCGATACTACGGGTATACCCCTGTCCCGGGCCATCGTGACGGATTCCTGGTGGCTGACCCCGAATTCCGTCCTGCCCGAGGCCGTGAGCTGGACTGCGGTCGTCTTGCTCGGCTGTACGACCTTGACTTTTAAACCCTCGTCGGCAAAGTAATCCAGTTCCTTTGCGACGTAGAGGCCGGTATGGTTGGTATTGGGCGTCCAGTCAAGCGTTACCCTGATATTCTGAGTTTTGGCTTCCAGCTTTGGGGCGGTCGTGCCGATCAGGAGAACCAGAGCGATCAGAACCAATCCAAATGATTTAACCAGACTCGTTTTGAACATAATTTTCCTCCTCTCTCATCCAGGGGGTTAGGTAGACAGCCGTCCAATCGATCAATTTGAAAAAGGAAAAGCTTGCCAGCATCACGAGCACTATCGCCGCGAACAGCTTGTCCGTCTGGAAGGACGTCAGCGCTCTGGTCATGTAAATCCCCATTCCCTTGACGCCGCCGAGCCACTCGCCGATGACGGCGCCGAGAACGCTGTAGGTCGCCGCTATCCTCAGCCCGGCAAATATACCCGGCAGCGAGGCGGGGATGATCAGGTGTCTGTACTTCTGCCAGCGCGACGCCTCCATCGTGTCCATCAGGTCGAGCATTCCCTTGTCCACGTTTTGAAAGCCCTCGTATGCGTTGACTCCGATCGGGAAGAAACAGACGAAGCTGACTATCACTACCTTGGCAGTGATACCCAGGCCGAACCAGATTAGTATGAGCGGGGCGATCGCTATCAGCGGAACCGCCTGGGAAAGGACCAGATAGGGATAAATGACCTCGCCGGAGAACTTGAACCGGTGCATCAGCGCCGCAACCAGCAGACCGACGACCGTGGCAAGGACCAGGCCGATTGTGGTTTCGATCATCGTGACCGCCAAATGGTCCGCAAGAACTGGCGCATCACCGACTATGGATTTAATTATCTCCCAGGGCGTCGGTAGCAAGTAATTTGGGACCTTAAGTCCCCAGACCACGAGCTGCCAGAGCCCGAGAAAGCTGGCTATGCTCAGCAGGTTTATCGCCGTAGCTTTTCTGCCGTTATTCATGGGTAACTCACCCTAACTTGCCGATGACCGTCCGGAAGTTAACCGGTCGGCCGGTTTTTCTTCTACCCGGGAACAACAAATTACTGCTGCATATTCCTCTGGAGCTCTTCTAGAGCATCAGATCTCAGGTATCCTTGCGTAATCCGGGTAAACCAAAACCAATACGAAGATGGGGAGAATTGGTGACTTGCTCGGGTGAGAGTTCCCTACGCCGGCATTACCCGGTTCAGGTTCCAAGGGTCGAGGTTTGACCTCCTCTCAGCCCGAAAGTCGAGCTCCCCTTTTCGTAAATAGCCTAATTCAAGATTAACCTGGTTTCAATGGCGGGGCGGCAGGTGCGATACTGGCGAACTGTACGTTAATCCGAGTTGGACCTGAACGCGAACCGTCAGACGAAAGCGAGATAAACTGCGTATATTATCAGGCCGGTCAGTACTACCAGGACAGCACGCAGCAGGTTGGGGATCGCGCCGTAGTTTTCCTTTTCTTTTAAGTTGTCCAGTAAATAGCCAGCTCCGGGGATCAAGAAACTCAGAACGATTACCGTCCAGCTCGATGTTAACAGTTTAGTCAAGGAAAGTTTCCTCCCCTTTTTCAACTTAAATAACAAAAAGAGCTAAATTGATTTTACGGAGAAATACTATCGAAACGGAGTTACGGTGGCAAATTATATTACATTTACCTTAG
>CAZNVA010000154.1:0-3165 GCA_964576335.1 uncultured Thermotogae bacterium
CAACGAGGAACCAAGTAAAGAATCCCGCCCCGCGAGACGTTTCTTGTATAAAACCCTTTCTAACCGAAAATAATGAGCCGAAATTAACAATACGACTTGAAGCAAATCAACACCACTTGGATTAAACCAGTAAGTGCAACTTCAGGGAGTGATTAATTCATTTCTGTAGCTAAAAGGGGGTATGAGATGGTCGAAGTAAAAGGCGAAATGGAAAACCTTCGAGCTTAAAAGCTCTGTTGTTCGGTCCTTTCGATTATCTCGTCCTGCAGCCCCTCGGTCAGATTAACGAAGTAGTCGCTGTACCCTGCCACCCGAACGATCAAGTTCTGGTATTCCTCGGGGTTTTCCTGAGCTTCCCGGAGCAAATCCGCCCCTACGACGTTAAACTGGACGTGATGACCCCCCATTCGGAAGAACCCTCTAATTAGCTGGGATAGTTTGCTGATTTCCTTTTCTCCATCAAGAAGGTCGGGAGTTAACTTTTGGTTCAGCAACGTCCCGCCCGTTTTGGCGTGGTCCAGTTTACCGACGGATTTGAACACGGCGGTCGGACCGCGATTATCGGCGCCCTGAACGGGAGATATTCCTTCAGAGAGTGGTCGCTCTGCCCGCCTTCCGTCCGGCAGGGCTCCACATTTTTCGCCGAAATATATATGAACCGTGGTCGGAAGCATGTTGACCCGGTGCGTTCCGCCCCGACCGTTCGGTCGTCCATCCACTCCCTCGAAAAAGACTTCGAAGGCTTGTTGCATCAAATCGTCCGGGTAATCCATGTCGTTACCGTATTTCGGCGTGCGCTTACTGACCTGGGTTTGTAGGTTTTCGTAATTCGTGAAGTCGTCGTCGAGTGCTTCGACCAGTTCTGTTAAAGAAAAGTTTTCCCGGTCGAAGACGTTGAACTTGATTGAAGTCAGCGCATCGGCCATCGTGCCGAGCCCTACGCCCTGGATGTAAGCCGTGTCGTACCGCGCGCCCCCGGCGTTATAATCAGTGGCGTTTTCTATGCAGTCGTCTATCAACAGGGACAGAAACGGCGAGGGGAGATGCTCGGCGTAAAGTTTCTGAATTTTCCTGTTTCCCTCGATTTTTACGTCCAGGAAGTGGTTGAGCTGTTTTTTGTAGGCCTCGAAAAATTCCTCAAACGTCGAGAAACCGGAAGGATCTCCCGTGGAAACTCCGATCCGTTTTCCCGTATTGGGATCAACCCCGTTGTGGAGCGTCAACTCCAGTACCTTGGGCATGTTAAAGTAGCCGGTGAGTATGTAGCTTTCCCTGCCGAAGGCTCCGGTTTCGACGCAACCGCTGCAGCCGCCCCGGCGGGCATCCTCGAGAGTCTTACCCTGCCTGAGTAACTGGGTAATTATGCTCTCGGCGTTGAAGATCGCCGGCTGGCCGAAGCCGCTTTCGACTACCTCCAGCGCTCGCTTCAGGTACCTGTCGGGGTTCTTCTTACTGATCTGGACCATGAAATTGGGCTGAATCAACCGCATGGACTCGACCACGTCCAGGATTAGATAAGTCAGGTCGTTGACCGCGTCCTCGCCGTCCTCGGTTACTCCGCCGACGTTGATCTTTGCGAAGTCGGAATAAGTATTGCTTTCCTGAGCTGTCACGCCAACTTTGGGCGGTGCCGGCTGGTTGTGGAACTTGATCCAGAACGCCTGGAGCAGTTCCTTTGCTCTTTTTTTCGTGAGCGAGCCGTCCTCCAGGCCTTTTGAATAGAAAGGATCGAGGTGCTGGTCCAGCCTGCCGGGATTGAACGCATCCCAGGGGTTGGTTTCCGTTATGACTCCGACGTGGACGAACCAGTAATACTGAAGCGCTTCCCAGAAGGTCCGGGGTGGCTTTGCCGGGACGCGGCGACAGATATCCGCCATCCGTTCCAGTTCGCGCTTCCGCCCCTCGTCGTCTTCGTTTTGGGCTTTCCCTTCGAGCTTATCCGCGTAACGGTCGGCGTAGTCGATCAACGCCTCTGCGGCTATCCTCATCGCTTTAAGTTCTTCTACTTTGGCCTGATAGTTCTGATCATCGGTGGAGAGACTTTTTCTGGATTCCTCGATATCCTCCATCAGGTCCAGCATCCCCTTGCCGTATATCTTGTCTCCCAGTACCGTGTGGCCGGGCGAGCGCTGCTCCATGAATTCGGTAAAGACGCCCGCGTCGTAAGCTTGCTGCCACTCTTCGGAGGTAGTTTCGAAGACCCGTTCGCGCATCGTTCTGCCTTCCCAGAACGGGATTATCTCTCGCTCGTAGAGGTTTTTCGTCTCTTCATCGACCAGGTAAGGGTTCTTGTCTCGGCTATCCAGGATATCGAGGTCCTCCACCGTGTGGGTGCATATTTCGGGGTAGGTCGGTACCAGTTTCGGTTCGGGTCCTCTGTCGCCGACGATCAGCTCGCCGGGCTGGAGCGAAAGCCGCTTTTGGTCCAGGATATGCTTTAATGCCAGGGCTCGGATTACGGGGGTGGATTTTTCCGAGAGGTCGTTATCGCGATAGAATTCGGTAACCAGTACTGCCCTTTCCGGAGTTAGTTCCGGCTCCTTTGTCACTGTCACTTCACGAAGTCCGGCTATTCTGGAGTTAACGGGCGCGATACTGGACTGACGTTCCTGAAGTTCTTCTTTTGGGTTCGCGCAGCTCGTCGCCTGTTCGTTCATTTCAACCTCCTACTTCGACCTTAATGCCTGTAGTCTCGAACTCGCGTACAATCCCCTGAATATCTTTCTCGTCGGGTGGTTCGACTCCGGCGAGCTCGAAATGGAGCCCCAGCTGGGAATACTTTTTTTCGACGTCGTGGAAAGGCAAGATGCTGATTTTATGGAGACCCGGCTTTTCCGATATCAATCCTTTGATTCCTTCAATATTTTCTTCCCTATCGGTAATACCCGGAATCAGGGGAAACCGCAATTCGACCTCTCGACCTTCGTTAACCAAAAAGTCCAGGTTTTCCAGTATCCTTTCGTTGCCGACGCCCGTGTACTGTTCGTGTAATTCTTCGTCTATAAGTTTTAGGTCAAACAGAAATAAATCGACCAGTTCCGCTATCTCTTTCAACGTATCTTTAGGGGCAAGCCCGGAAGTATCTACTGCCGTGTGTAATTTTTCTTCCCTGCATTTTTGCAGCAGGGATTCGAGGAAGTCGGGCTGAGCCAGGGGTTCGCCTCC
>CAZNVA010000155.1:0-3139 GCA_964576335.1 uncultured Thermotogae bacterium
TCATGACTCCGAAAGGGACTTTCCTGATCAACGGGTCGGAAAACGTCCTGGTAAACGAACTGGCCCGTGCTCCTGGGGTATACATCACGGCGGAGAGGAACAACCAGTTCCGAGCGCACATTCTGCCCGATTACGGGGCCTGGCTCGAGCTAATACTCGACGATAACCGCAAGAGGCTACACGCCAACCTTGATAGAGAGGCAAAGGTACCGATGACGGTCTTCCTCAGGGTCCTGGGAATGGATCAGGAGGACATCTATTCTAATTTTAGTTTTGAAGTTGATCCAGTAACCGAAAGGAATCTGAGACCCTACGTGGGATACAAGTTTGGGGACGACGTCTACCGTGATTCCGAGGTCATCTTCGAGGCCGGTGAAACTCTGCGGGAAGAGGACGTAGAGGTGGTGCTGAACGAAGCCACCGAGGAGTCCATCAGCCTGCTTAACGAGTACATCGGTAATACCCTGGATCGGGACGATTTTCGAACCAAGGAAGAAGCCGTTCGGTTTATCTACGGAAAGCTTCGCCCGACCGGCAGGGTCTCGACCACGAAAATGGAGAACTACATCAAGGATCTCTTTTTCGACGAGGAAAACTACCTCCTTTCGGAAGTCGGCCGGTTTAAGGCAAACAGCAAGCTCGGGCTGGATGAAGATACACTCGCTCTAACCCGGAACGACATATTTAAGTCCCTGGAACTATTGCTTGAGGTCCCGGAAAATCCGGAAATACTGGACGAGAAGGACCACCTTGCAAACAAGGTGGTCAACCTGCCCGGCAAGGCAGCGCGGTCCGCGTTCGAAAGAGGACTGAATCGGGTCGTAAGAACGACCGAGGACAAGCTCTCAAAGTTCAGCCTCGACGACGACGATACGTTGCGCGATCTGATGCCGACGCGACCGATTCAATCTTCCCTGAACCAGTTCTTCTATACCGGCAGGTTCTCACAGTTCCTGGAGGAGACCAACGCTCTGGCCGAGCTGACCCACAAGAGGCGTTTGAACGCTCTCGGTGGCGGCCTGAGCCAGAGAAGGGCCAAGCTCGAGGTAAGGGACGTTCACCCTTCACATTATTCCCGAATCTGTCCCATTGAGACTCCGGAGGGGCAAAACATCGGTCTGATTACCTCCCTGGCCAATTACGCCAAGATAAATGAATACGGTTTTCTCGAAGCTCCGTACAGAAAAGTTGAGGACGGGAAGATAACCGGTGAAATCGAATACCTCATGGCGGGGGAGGAAGAACAGTACAAGATCGCGCCCTCCACCACTGAGATCGACGAGGACGGTAACCTGGTCGAGGATAGAGTAGAGATTCGGACCGGTAAGGAGAACATACGTCTCGGTGCTCCGGAGGAAGTTGACTACGTCGGGGTTTCTCCGAAAGCAATTGTCGGTGCTTCCGCTTCCCTGATTCCGTTCCTGGAGCACGACGATGCCAACAGGGCGTTAATGGGTGCAAACATGCAGCGACAGGCAGTACCGATAGCTGATCCCGAAGCACCTCTGGTCGGGACCGGCATGGAACAGAAAGCCGCACAGGATTCCGGAATGCTGGTAGTTGCCCAGGAGTCGGGTGAGGTAAGTTACGTCGACGCCGAGGAGATAAAGCTGGATACCGACACCGGAGATACTAAGACCTATTCCCTCAAGACCTTTACGCGGTCAAACCAGGATACCCTGGTACACCAGAGACCACTAGTGGAAAAAGGGGAACGCGTGGAAGCTGGCGACGTGCTTGCGGATGGTTCTTCCAGCGACGAAGGAGAGCTTGCCCTGGGTAGAAACCTCAGAGTTGCCTTTATGCCGTTCGAAGGGTTTAACTACGAGGACGCGATAGTGGTTTCCGAGCGGCTGGTGAAGGACGATCTGCTGGATTCCATCCATATTGAGGAGTTCGAAGTAAAAGCAGAGGAAACCAAGCTCGGACCGGAAGAGATAACCGCCGATATACCGAATATAAGCAAAGAAGACCTGAAAAACCTCGATTCTCGTGGAATTATCAGAGAGGGGACGGAAGTAGAAACAGGGGACGTCCTGGTCGGCAAAATTACGCCGAAAGGAGAGTCCGAGCCCAGCCCCGAGGAAAAAATATTCCGCTCCATATTCGGGGAACAGGCGAGAAACGTCAAGGACTCCTCGCTGAAGTTACCTCCAACCGCCGGTAAGGGCAAGGTAATCCGGGTCAAGAAGTTCTCCCGTGAGGAAGGACACGAACTGGATACCGGCGTCAACGAGCTGGTAAAGGTTTACGTAGCAACGAGGAAGAAAATATCCATCGGGGATAAGCTTGCGGGGCGACACGGAAATAAGGGTGTAATTGCTAAGATTCTTCCGGAAGAGGACATGCCGTTCATGCCCGACGGCACGCCGATTGACGTGCTGCTTAACCCGCTCGGTGTACCTTCCCGGATGAACCTGGGTCAGGTATTCGAAACCCACCTTGGCTGGCTTTCTTCCCTTAAAGAGGAGCACTCGAGTACCCCGGTCTTTGATGGAGCGGGAGAAGAGGAAATACTGCAAAATCTGCAGGAAGAACAGGAGAAGCACGATCTCGACGAGGGAGCCAACGAGGATGGTAAGGTCATTCTCCGGGACGGCCGAACGGGTGAACCGTTCGATAGACCGATCACCGTCGGTCACATGTACCTGCTGAAGCTGGAGCATATAGCGGACGAAAAGCTCCACGCCAGGTCGACCGGTCCTTATGCCCTGATAACCCAGCAACCTCTGGGTGGAAAGGCACAGTTCGGTGGCCAGAGGTTTGGAGAGATGGAAGTCTGGGCTCTCGAGGCCTACGGTGCTGCCAGCACACTGCAGGAGATGTTGACCCTCAAGTCCGACGATATCCAGGGAAGGACGAAATTGTACAAGGCCATTCTCAAGGACGAACCAATGCCCGAGCCCGGGATACCTGAATCCTTCAAGGTTCTGGTGAGAGAGTTACGCAGTCTCGGTCTGAGCCCGAAAGCAATCGATGCCGAGGGCAATGAGCTCAATCTCTCGTGACTTCCAGGCGAACAGCAAGGAGATCTCAGGCGGAGTTGTAGCATTTAGCGAAGAGCCGGACGGCAGGAAGTACTTACTTCTCCGGCACGCAAATGGTGGACACTGGAGTTTCCCTAAAGGACATCTGGAAG
>CAZNVA010000156.1:0-3133 GCA_964576335.1 uncultured Thermotogae bacterium
TTTCCTTCCGTTCGATTTGTCCCTTTATTGGCCTTATAATGTGGTTAATATGAACTTTCTACCGGAGCGAATTAAGGGTATTCTCGGTTATCTCGCGGGCGGGGCCGGACTCTACCTTATCTGGCTGATTCTTTTTGGGGATCCGCGTCCGCTGGTGCTCGTTGGTGGGGTATTCGTTACTGCGTTCGCCCTTTTTCTGTTCTGGCGCTTTGATCTTGAGGTGGATTTGCCGCTTGAGTCCCTGTTTCGTCCGCTGCCGTGGGGGAGATTTTTCTTCCTTCTGGTCTTTGAGATTCTCCGGTCCACGGTTCGCACCTGTTATCTTATATTAACCGATGGCGTGGAGGGCCGAATCGTGGCTTACACCACGGAGCTCAAAACGGGTTCTACCAGGTTGCTCCTGCTGAATGCCATCACCTTGACTCCTGTTACGATCGGCATTCTTTCGGAAAATAACCTGGTTTACATTCACCATATCGGTCTCAGGAGCCAGGAGGATTACGAAGAGATGGTCGATAAGATCCAATCGGACTTCGAAGAACCTCTCAAAGCGGTCGAATCCTAAGTAACCATGCTGAGGCTTTCCATAGACGTTATAGTGGGAATTAGCCTGACTTTTACGCTGTACAGGCTTTTCTACGGTCCGGACGTGCTGAACCGCCTGCTCGGTTATAGTTCCGTTACGGCCAAGATAGTTATCCTGCTTGCAGTTGAAGGGGTTATGGGCGGTAGAGAGGTTTTCGTCAACCTGGCCCTGATATACGCAATACTGAGCTTTCTGGGAATCGTGGTAATTGCAAGGTACATAGAGAGGGAAGTATGAACGTTTTGTCTCTGATACTGATTTTTACAGGTTTGCTCGCTACCCTGATCGGTTCTTACGGTATAGCGAAACTGGGTGATATCTATTCTCGCCTTCAGGCAAGCGGTGCCTCGGATACTGTGGGGGTAATACTCGTACTGCTGGGTTTTCTGGTGCGGAACGGTTTTCGCTTTTCCGATTCGTTTCTTGCGCTGTTAATTCTGTTCTTTTTCGTTACCGGTCCGATAGTAACGCATTCAATCGCCAAGACGGCCTTTCTTTCCAACGTCGAACCCGCAAAAACGCCGGATCGCTCCGAGGAGGATTAGCCTTGCTGGTAGGGTTTACTTTGCTTCTTCTCGGACTTGCCGTCGCAGTTCTGGTACAGGAAAGGTTATTGAATGCAGTAATCCTGCTCGGGGTTTTTAGCTTGATAAGTTCAGCGATCTATTTCCTCGTCGGTGCACCGGACCTTGCCGTGACTGAGGGTGCGATCGGCGTTGCCTTCGTAACCTTCATCTACGTCCTTGCCCTGAGCGATCAGGGTAAACTGCACGTTATAGCGGAAGAAGTGCCCCCCTTTTTGTTTCAGGAGAAAGGAGAACTCCGGGGAGCTGAGCTGGAGATTCTGCGGGGTTTTGCGGAAGACTCCAGCCTGGATCTGGAAGTTGAGTTCGTATCACCAGAAGAACTGAGCTCTAAGGTTGGTGGAAGGCGGGCCGACCTGGTAGCCGGGGCTTACTTCTCGGGTTACCTGTCGGGAGAAAATTTGCAGGACACTGTTAGTTTTAACGAGGCCCGGTTAACCAGAGTGAGTTTATCCGACGAAACCGGTGGCAAAATTGGAGTGCTGCCGGAGCTTGGCTTCCTCCAGGAAAAGCTTGAAGAATCCGAAGAAAACGGTGAATTTGCTAAAATCACCAGTGATGAACTGGTCAAGTTCGAATCGCTTGCGGACCTGATCGATGCCTATAACGACGGGGACATATCGGGCTTTTTCGCGGATTCCGGCAGAGTCTCCAATGCCCTGTACCGGATAAATACTCCGCTCAGGGAAAAGAGCGAGACCGCTTCGGTCGGCGAGATAAACTACTGTTTTGCCGTCTCCTCCGAAGACCAGGAGTTGCTTGATAGCTTGAATGATTACCTGAGAAACCTGAAGCGAAGGAGCGAAGTCGACGAACTGCTGAATAGGTATTTTCGGTGATTGCCTTGAAGAAACTGGTGTTGTCGTTAAAAGGGGCTTTCGTTATTGGCCTGGTTTCAGCTTTCGGGGTCCTTACCATTGCAGCGATAATTCTTGGAAAGGATCCGGAAGGGTTGAGAATTGGTCAGCTTTACCTGGAACGGGGCCTGGAGCTGGATAACGTATCGAACGCCGTCTTCGGGGTTTACGGCGTCTTCCGTTTTTACGACACTCTGTTTGAGTTGATGATATTCTCCATGGCCGTGCTCGGGATCACCGTTTTTTCTGATCTGGAAGCGTCAAAGAGCTCGGAATCGGCAAAACTGGTGGAATCCCACGTGGTCAATGCGTCCGCCTCCTTTCTCTACCCCATCGTAGCGGTTTTTGGTTTCTACCTGGCTTTCAGCGCGCACCTCGGTCCTGGAGGCGGGTTTGCGGCTGGAGTTATCGGCGGGAGCGGGGTACTGTTGCTGGCCCTCTCAAAAGGAGCGGGCGAGACCGGAAGGAGGTTTCAAGAAAACGAGATGAAGCGGGTTGAGTACCTGGCGCTTATTTTCGCACTCGGGGTAGCCGTACTGGGAAGTCTTTATCCCGGAAAAGCCTACGGTGGTTTGTCCGGGCTGGGTACGATAATTGCCGTCAATACTGCGATAGGCATGAAGGTGTTTATCGGGACCTGGGCCATTTTGCACTTTTTCGTCAAGCATCGGGGGGAAGTATGAGCGATTTCACGGCGGCGGTTTCGATAATTATCGTGGTAGTTGGGTCAATTGGCCTGATATTGAAGAAGAATCTGCTGATGAAGTTACTGAGCCTGAGCATCGTAAATACTGCTACCATTCTCTTCTTCGTCCTGGTCGTATACACTCCGGGAGACCGGGCACCTATTGGTGCGTATCCTGGAATACAGTACGCCGACCCCCTGCCTCAGGCGCTGGTGCTGACCTCGATAGTGATTAATTTTGGAGTGCTGGCACTCTCCCTGCTGTTCACGATGGTGCTGGTAAAGCGCTATCACACGCTCGACGTAAAGAAGATAGAAGAGATGGTCAGGAAGGAATTCGAGGCCGAGGGCAGGCCGGCCGATCACCGTGATTAAATAATTAAATTAGACCCTGATTCTCTGACTCAAGTTCCAGCTTTTG
>CAZNVA010000157.1:0-3130 GCA_964576335.1 uncultured Thermotogae bacterium
GTGACACCAGGCCATATGTTGGTTTCAGGCCGACTACGCCACAGAAGGCAGCGGGGTGACGAACCGAACCGCCGGTATCGGAACCAAGAGCGTATATCGCCTCGTCGGCTGCCACGGCTGCGGCCGAACCACCTGATGAACCGCCAGGGACCCGTGATAGGTCGCGGGGATTTCTCGTGGTTTGAAAGTAGGAGTTCTCCGTCGAAGATCCCATGGCGAACTCGTCCATGTTGGCCTTACCGAGGACGGGTGAGCCGGCTTCTTTGAGGGACTTTACGACCGTGGCGTCGTAGACGGAATCGTAATCCTCGAGGAAGCTGGATCCGCAGGTCGTCTTGAACCCGAGAGTCTGAATATTGTCCTTTATCGTCCCGGGTACTCCTTTTAACGGGCTGTCCAGGAAATCCTTCCCCCTATCAACCAGTTGTTCTCTATCGGCCAGTTCAAGGTATGCCTGAACGTCTTCTTCGACTTCATCGATTTGGCCAAATAGGTCAGCGTACAGGTCTTCTAACTTTTCGGGATCCTCATCCAGTAAATTCAGGGTTTCGTGTAAAGTCAGTTCGTTTAGTTTGATTGTTACTACCTCCCGGGAAGCGAAATTAGCGTGTTAAACATTCGTTTCCGTTCTTTGTTTTCTGTCTTAACCCTTCTGGCTTGTGGCGACCGTTTGACAAAACCGTGGGCGATTTCCCCGGCGTAGAAATCGTCCCTTCCGATCTGGACTTTGCTCTCCACCCTCTCTATTTCCGGACGACAAAAAGGGCTCCGGGCCGAGAAAATTCCAGCGACGCGGCGCATATGTCTGACCGATCCAGCCCAGCAGTCAATCGAGGATACCTCCCTTAAGAATTGCTGGTTATTATTCGAGTTTATTTTCCTATCCTGGTCGTAATCAGGGGTGTGGCTCGATTGACTGCTGGGCTGGAGAGGGATATTTCCATAACCGAATGGGTTTAGTTTTTTATGCATAATGCTTCCTATTAATGAGAACCACTTTCATGAAGACATCAGTTTGAGCACGCGAGTCGGAAATTTCTCGGCCCGGTAAGCCCGGAGGTCCAACCGGCCGGGCACAGGGGCCCGGCCTGCTTTCTACGGGATATAACCATGGCCGCTCGGCCTCCGACGGGATCTTGTTGAACGGTCGCCAAAAGCCAGAAGGGCGGACGTATCATTAAAATTCATTGTCAAGTTCTCCAATTACCAGTTCAATACAGAATATTATAACGCTCTGGAATTTGCGTTCAAATGGATAGGCGAAAAAGGAAACGACCGCGGGAATAACCCCCGCGGTCGTTATCGTCTTTGACCGGTTTTTATTCACCAGTTGGAATTAATGGTAAACGTCTTTTAACTTCCCTTTGCGGTAGTCATCGTAGGCCGCCATGTCGAAGTTACCGTGTCCGCTGTAATTGAATACTATCGTCCTGTCATCGTTTTCCTCCTTTGCCTCTTTTGCTTCGTCAATTGCTGCCTTGATCGCGTGGGCGGTTTCCGGTGCCGGTATATAACCTTCCGTCTTGGCAAAAGTCAGCGCGGCCTCGAAGATATCCGTCTGCTCAAAAGCCTTTGGAGTCATGTAGTCCTTGCTATTTAACCTTCCGACCATCGGGGCCATACCATGGTAGCGCAGGCCGCCGGCATGAATTCCATCCGGTACGAAGTTATGGCCCAGGGTGTACATGTTCATCAGGGGCGTCATTTCTCCGCTGTCCGCGAAGTCGTATCTCTGTTCCCCCTTCGTTAAAGTCGGACAGGCGGTAGCTTCTGCACCGATCATATCGATATCCCTGCCTTCCTCGATTTTGTCCTGAAGGAAGGGTAGGACCAGCCCGCTGAAGTTACTTCCGCCACCGACGCAACCGATCAGCGTGTCCGGTTTCTCTCCCGCTTTTTCCAGCTGTAGCCGGGTTTCCTTACCCAGTATGGACTGGTGGATCATCACGTGGTTCAGTACGCTCCCGAGCGAGTACTTTGCATCGTCCGATTTCATGGCTACTTCGATGGCCTCGCTAATCGCCATACCCAGAGTTCCTTCCGTATCCGGATCCTCCTCCAGGAACTTCCTGCCGGCTTCCGTTTCCTCCGACGGGCTTGGGATTATTTCACTGCCCCAGGTTTGAACCATCGACTTTCGGTAGGGCTTCTGGTTATAGCTGACCTTGACCATAAATACTTTTGCATCCAGCCCGAGCTGGGAGGTTGTGAAGCTGAGCGCGCTACCCCACTGGCCGGCTCCCGTTTCAGTTGTTAAGACCTCGGTGCCTTCCTGTTTGGCGTAGTAAGTCTGGGGCAGGGCAGTGTTCGGTTTGTGGCTGCCCGGAGGGGAAGCACCTTCGTATTTAAAGTAGATGCTGGCAGGAGTTCCCAGTTCCCTTTCCAGGTTTGTCGCCCTGATTAGCGGTGTCGGTCTCCATATCTTGTAGGTTTCTCGAACCTCTTCCGGAATATCGATTTCCCTTTGCTGGCTGGATTCCAGTTCGATCGAGCGTTTCGGGAAGATCTCCTTCATCTCTTCCGGCGGCATCGGTTCTCTCGTTTCCGGATCGAGCGGGGGATCGAGCGGTTCGTCGAACAAGGGCATCGGATTAAACCAGCTCGTCGGAGCGTCAGTTTGGTCGAGATTGATCATCTTATTTTCCATTGTAAAAAACCTCCTGTTTGGTAAAGTTCTTGATTTCGTCCATGAAATGCAGCGGTTTTTAATGAATAGGTGTAGGGCCTTGTTACGCTAGATGTGGTTGCTTAGAGTCGCCAAGCTGGTTCTAGTTGCTCGGGAAAGAAGGAAGGTAATTTGAAGTAAATTGACACTGGTGAAAAGAATTCACCTTGAAAGGAAACCCCTAATGGGGAAAGCGAGCCAGTTAGTGGGAAAAGAACGAGATTTGCTTTACGTGCCGGGCCAAACCCGACCACCAAAATTTTTCATAATTTTTCTCACCTCGTGATTCCCGACCAGTATAGCGGAAATGCCTTAGTTAATCAACCTTCGATATCCACGATTTCCGGTTGCGAGTTAACGGTATTCGACTTGCATACCCCCCGGGTCTAACTTATTATTATTTCTGCTCTGGGGCCGTAGCTCAGTCGGGAGAGCGCGTGGTCGGCATCCACGAGGTCACGGGTT
>CAZNVA010000158.1:0-3118 GCA_964576335.1 uncultured Thermotogae bacterium
AGGTAATCGGTCTCGTAACCAGCGATAGCATTACACAGCTGGTTCGGGGCCAGCAGCCGATTCCCGGCACGGAAGAAATCGAGCCGGAGACCTGAGCCAACCGGTGACCGGATAAACTTCAGCCCGTAGCTTCTTGATTAACCCTGATATTCTTCGAGCGTTTTTACGGTTAACCCTTCCTTCTTCGAGTTCTTTATCGCCCGAACCGCCGCGTGTGCCGCCTGCAGATCTGTAATGTACGGAATGTTTAGGTCGACCGCGGCCCGGCGGATCTTGAAACCGTCCCGGTGAGGCTTCCCGCCTTCCGTCGGGGTATTGATTATCAGGTCAATTTCATCGATCCTGTCGAGGACGTCGGGTGAGCCCTGACTGATCTTGTTGATCCGCTTCAGTTCGACGCCCCGACTCTCGAGGTAATCGGCAGTCCCGTCCGTACAGAGTAATTCCAGCCCGGACTCCTCCAGCTCCTGAGCGATCGGGACGATTGCGTCCTTGTCGGCGTCCCGGACACTCAGCATCACGTGACCGGATTCGGGCAACTCGTTTCCTGCGGCCAGCTGTGCCTTGTAAAAGGCACGGTCGAAACTCCCGGCGATTCCCATGACTTCCCCGGTGGACTGCATCTCCGGTCCCAGGAGCGGATCCACTCCGGGCAGGTTTTCGAACGGGGGGACTACTTCTTTTACCGCCACGTGACCGGGCGTTCCCTCCCCATAATCTATATCCGTCAGGTCCTTTCCCGCCATCACTTTTGCGGCAATTTTGGCAAGCGGGACTCCCGTCGCCTTGCTCAGAAAAGGGACAGTTCTGCTCGATCTCGGATTTGCTTCCAGTAAAAAGATCTCACCGTTCTTTACCGCCAGCTGGATATTGAGCAGACCGACCACGCTAAGCGACCGGGCGATTTCCTTGACGGTCCTCTCGATTCTGGTCAGCAGCTCGGGCGAAGTCGATTGCGGCGGGAAGACGCAGGCCGAGTCCCCGGAATGAACGCCGGCGTGTTCAACGTGCTCCATAATTCCCCCGATCAGGACGTCCTCGCCGTCGGATACGGCATCGACGTCTATTTCGGTGCTGTTCTCCAAAAATCGATCGACCAACAGCCCGCCTTTCCGGCCTTCCTCCATCGACCCGTTCAGGTAACGTGAAAGCTCTTCCCGGCTGTACAGTACCTCCATCTCCCTGCCGCCGAGCACGTAGGAAGGGCGAACGAGTACCGGATACCCGATACTTTCCGCCAGATCCTTTGCCTCCGCCTTCGTGTGGGCAATACCGTTTTCCGGCTGGGAAATGTTCAGGTCTTCGAGTTTAACCCGGAAGCCCTCCCTGTCCTCGGCCACGTCCATCATCTCGGGATCCGTACCGAATATTTCCGTCTCGAGATCATCCCGGCGGTTCAGCTCCCGCTGGAGCGGGCTCGCCAGGTTGACCGAGGTCTGACCACCGAACTGGACGACAACTCCTTCCGGCTTCTCCTGTTCAATCACGTTCATCACGTCCTCCAGCGTCAGCGGGTCGAAGAAGAGCTTATCCGAGGTATCGTAGTCGGTCGAGACGGTCTCCGGGTTGTTGTTCAGCATAATCGTCTCGTAACCTTCCTCGTTTAACCCTTCGAGGGCGTGGACGCAGCCGTAATCAAATTCTATCCCCTGGCCGATGCGAATCGGCCCGGCTCCGAGGATCAGCACTTTTTCCGCTTCGCCGGATTCGACCTCCTTCTCGTCCCGACCGCGGGAAAGCCGGCCGTTTCTTCCGTAAGTCGAATAGTAATACGGTGTTCGAGCCCGAAATTCTCCGGCACAGGTATCGACCATCTTGTAGTCGAGTTCCAGGGTCTCCTTCCGAGTTGTTTTGACTTCATCCGTTTCGACCCCGGCGATATCGGCAATTAAGCCATCGCTAAACCCTTTCTTCTTCGCTTTCGGAAGCGCTGCCTCCCAGTCGTCCCGAATCCGCCGTTCTATATCGAGGATATTTTGGAATCTGCGGATCCAGAAACCATCGATTTTCGAGTGCTCTGCGACTTCTTCCACACTCATCCCGAACTTAAGTGCATCGTAGATCGCAAACTTTCGACGGTCGGTCGGACGCTTGAGGTACTCGAGGATTTCTTCCTTCGATTCGAACTCCACCCTGTCCTGTTCGATTAACCCTTCCTTGCCGATATCAAGGGAGCGGACCGCCTTGAGGATTGCCTCCTCCAGGTTGCGACCGATGGCCATGACCTCCCCGGTCGACTTCATCTGGGTTGTCAGTTCCCTGTTGACGTCCCGAAACTTTTCGAACGGCCACTTCGGAATCTTTACCACGGTATAATCGACCGTGGGCTCGAAGGCGGCCGGCGTCTCTTCGGTTACGTCGTTCGGTATTTCGTCCAGGTTCATCCCGATCGCAATTTTTGCCGCCACCCGAGCTATCGGGTAACCCGTTGCTTTCGAGGCAAGCGCGGAGGACCGGGATACTCTCGGGTTCACCTCCACTACACGGTACTCGCCGGTCTCGGGATTGAGCGCGAACTGGATGTTACAACCACCTTCTACGCCCAGCTCGCGGATTATCCGGATAGCCGCCGAACGCATCTTCTGGTGCTCGCCGTCGGAAAGCGTCTGGGACGGGGCCGCCACCATCGACTCCCCCGTGTGAATCCCCATCGGGTCCATGTTTTCCATGTTGACCACGGTTATACAGGTATCGCTGGCGTCTCGGATGACCTCGTACTCGAACTCTTTCCAGCCCTCTACGCTCTCCTCGACCAGGACCTGATCGATCCGGGAAAGCTTCAGTCCGCGGGAAGCTATCTTGTCGAACTCGGCCTCCGTCTTTGCCAGGCCACCTCCGGCGCCACCGAGAGTGTAAGCCGGGCGGACGACCAGGGGTAACCCCAGCTCTTCCTTTGCAGCGCGAGCCTCGTCAAGCGAACCGACCGGAATGCTTTCGGTTACTTTCTCTCCGATCGATTCCATGAGGTTTTTGAACCGTGCCCGGTCCTCGCTTTCGTGAATCGTCTCGATCGGCGTACCAAGCACTTCAACGTCGTATTTTTCCAGGACGCCGCGGTCCTCAAGCTCCGCCGTCAGGTTCAGGCCGGTCTGGCCGCCGAGCCCAGCCGCAATTCCGT
>CAZNVA010000159.1:0-3116 GCA_964576335.1 uncultured Thermotogae bacterium
TACCTACTGAAAACTACGACTGATGGGAATTTAGGCAAAATTCAATGCACAACTATAGTATAGTTCAACTCCGTTTTTTTCAAGAGTAAATTGGTCCAGTTTTTCCAGCACTTATCTGAGGAATCTCACCTGGCTCAAGCTTGGTAAGGGGATTGGCAAAAGTAACCAAAGTAAAACCCATTTCTTACCTCAGTCCAGGCAACTCATCTCAGGTAAGTGCTGGATTGAAAGCCGGAGTACCCCGGATTAAAATTCCACTCAGGTGATTTGTTTGCCAGAGCTTCCCGAGGTGGAAACTGTCGTACGGAGTTTGCAGTCCCGAATCAACGGTTACACTATCGATCGGATAAAAATAAGGGACGAGAAGCTTCTCCGCGACCTGAAGCCCGATCACCTGAAACGCCGAACCGAGGGGAAACGAATAACCGATATAAGGCGTCGGGGAAAGTATATTCTGCTCGAGGTGGGTGGGGAGAAGCTCGTGGTAATCCACCTGAGGATGACCGGAAAGCTTCTGGTGCTTCCGTCGGACGAAACCACGGAATACCAGAGAATATCGTTTTTGTTTCAGGAAGAGGAAAAGCTGGTTCTCGATAACATGCGCAGGTTCGGAACGCTGGACCTGCTCGAATCCGAAGCAGAAGAGCCCCTTGCCTCGCTGGGACTGGAACCCTTCAGGGACGAGTATCGCTGGGAAAGGTTTCGGGAATTGTTTGAGACCACGCAGCCCTTAAAATTGTTATTGCTGGACCAAAAGAAACTCGCCGGACTTGGCAATATCTACGCCAACGAGGTTCTCTTTCGGGCGGGGCTCAACCCGCTGCTTCCGGGGAAGGAAACAAGTACCGCGGAAAGGAAGGAGCTATTCGAATTAATACCGGAAGTTCTTACCGAGGCAATTGAAAAAAACGGAACCACGATCGACACTTTTAAGGACTCGGCCGGGGAACCGGGAAGTTTCCAGAATTTTCTCAGTGTGTACAACCGGGAAGGTGAGCCCTGCGAGGAATGTGGAACCGAGATAGTGAAGGAACAACAATCCGGAAGAAGTACTTACTACTGCCCGGATTGCCAGAACGTAGACGGGGGAAATTATGAATAATAATTCAAGCTGGGGTGTCAAGTAGATGGAGAGTTCTATCGTACTGACCGACATTTTGATCCGAGCAATTGACTGGCTATTTCAGCTTGCGTCGCTCGTGATAATTGCGCGGGTATTCGTTTCCTGGATATTTTCTCGACCGAACCAGAACGCCTTTTCCCGGTTCGTTTACCGGACCTCGGAACCGATTTTAGCTCCGATCCGACATTACGTGCACAAATTAATGGGCTACCGGGTGCCGATAGATATATCGCCGCTAATTGCGATTCTCTTACTGATGGCTTCCCGGTACGTGCTGATCAGCTTTATCCAGACGCTGCTTTACTGACTCATTCCCGGCTTTTGCCCCGTCGCTCTATCCACTTCTCCATCAGCTCCTTCATCCTCTGTTCTTCTCCTGATTCCGTCGGGAAGTAATAACGCTGACCCTTCAGGTTGTCCGGGAACACCTGCAGGTTCGCCGTCTTCTCGTCCAGGTTATGCGCGTACTGGTAGCCTTCCCCGTAACCCTCATCTCGCATCAGGTCTGTCGGAGCATTGCGCAGTTCCTTGGGCACCGGGTAGTTTTCCTGTTCCTCTACGTCCTTCTTTGCTTTACTGTATGCTCGGTAGATTGCGTTGCTTTTGGGAGCGAGCGAGAGGTAAATCGTCGCCTGGGCCAGGGCCAAATCGCACTCGGGCCGGCCGATCAACTCTACCGCTTCCTTGGCTGCCACCGCAACCTGAAGCGCCTGACTGTTCGCCAGCCCCACGTCCTCGCTTGCGATACGGACCAGCCGGCGGGCGATAAATACCGGGTCCTCACCGCCTTCGAGCATCCGGGCCAGCCAGTAGAGCGCGGCGTCGGGCGAGCTGTTCCGAACCGTTTTGTGCAGGGCGGAAATCAGGTTATAGTGCTCCTCGCCACTCTTGTCGTAGTCCAGGCTCTTCCGCTGGGCCGCGTTTTCCACGACCGAATTATCGATGGACTCGCCGGGATCAATTAACTTTGCACCGAGCTCCAGCAGGTTCAGGGCGCGGCGAGCATCCCCGTCGGAGAAGCTGGCAATGGTTTCCAGCGCCTCCTCGGTAATTCCGTATTCCCCGTTCAGGCCGCGGTCACTTTCCAGCGCCCGCCGGATCAGCCTGCTTATCCCTTCACGATCGAGCTTCTCAAAGACGAAGACCTGACAGCGGGAGAGGATGGCGGAGTTTAGCTCGAAGGAAGGGTTTTCCGTCGTCGCTCCGACGAACTTGACGCTGCCCTCCTCCAGGAACGGTAAGAGGACGTCCTGCTGGGCCTTGTTGAACCGGTGGATCTCGTCAATGAAGAGCAGGTCCCTCTCGTTGGTTCGCTGGAACTTCTCCTTGGACTGGTTGAGGGCCTTCCGAACGTCCTTCACGCCGGCGGTTGCCGCACTCAGGTGGACGAACTTGGAATCGTCGTGGTCCGCAATTATCAGTCCCAGAGTGGTCTTTCCCGTTCCCGGTGGACCCCAGAAAACCAGGGCCTGAGCCTGCCCCTCCCGCACGAGCTGGGCCAGCGGTCCGTTATCGCCGAGTAAATCCTCCTGTCCAATTACCTCGTCCAGGTTCCGCGGCCGGACGCGGTCAGCCAGCGGCCGCTTGGAGTTTCCTTCCTTCTCCGAACTCTCTTCTTGCGAAAACAGATTTCCCATGGTTGTTTAATTATAAAACCAACCCGGGTTCAGCAACAGGTCGGCAGGAAGGTCGAGTTTTAGTCTGACAGCCTTAACGAGAGATCACTTAAGTTCCCTCATAATCCCCTATATAACCATTATCGAGGGAAACAGCCATAAATCCTAGCCTTGAAAGGCAACCCTGCGTTTAATACTATTCCTACGCTTAACAGGGATCGTGTTGAATTTCTAGAAGAATCTATAGGTCCCTAGCTCAATCGGCAGAGCACTCGGCTCTTAACCGAGGGGTTTCGGGTTCAAGTCCCGAGGGACCTACCACGTGGGTCGTTAGCTCAGGGGTAGAGCATCTGACTTTTAATCAGAGGGTCGGAGGT
>CAZNVA010000160.1:0-3105 GCA_964576335.1 uncultured Thermotogae bacterium
TACCATAAATAGAGAGAAGCTTGAAAGTAAGCTGGAAAACCAGTGCGGATATACGCTGATAGAGGTGCTGGAAGAGGAAGAGTACAGAGAAGGACACTTACCGGGTGCCATCAACATTCCACTTGCGGACATCGGCAAGGAAGTAAAGGACGAACTGGATACGGAACGGGAGATAATCGTGTACTGCGCCGACGAGGACTGTGGTGCCAGTCCTGCGGCCGCCGAAAAGCTGGATAAGTTTGGTTTCAAGAACGTTTACGACTACGAAGGCGGCAAGAAGGATTGGGTTGAAGCGGGAAACAGGGTAATGACCGAGGACTAGGTACTTCAACTAATCCTGGAGTATTCAACAGAAAAAAGGAGGTTCATATGAAGGTAAGAGAAGCAAAAGCCGAATGGAACGGTAATCTGGTCGACGGAAGCGGGGAAATGAAACTCGGCAGCGGGGCTTTCGAGGGTAAGTATTCCTTTGCTTCGAGGTTTGAGGAAGGCAGCGGCACCAACCCGGAAGAGCTTATCGGGGCGGCCCACGCCGGTTGCTTTTCGATGGCCCTGTCAAACGTGCTGGAGGAAGAGGGCTATAAGCCGGAGAAGATTGAAACCGACGCGAAGGTCAGCCTGGACGAAGTCGAAGGGGACTACAAAATTACCGGAATAGAACTCATTACGGAAGGCATCGTTCCGGACATAGAGGAAAAGGACTTTCTGGAAGCCGCGGCAGTGGCAAAGGAGAACTGCCCCGTTTCAGTGGCGCTAGCATCCACGGATATAGAGCTGAAAGCCAGCTTAAAGTAAAGGGAAGATTTATATTTACACACCTCAGCCCCAGAAACCGGGGGCTGAGGTGTCTATATTAGTCCTTGAGCTTCTCCCAGACCTTTTCCGGGGTAAAGGGCGGATTCTTGAGCTGAATTCCGACTGCGTCCCTGACGGCGTTCGATATAGCCGGTATTGCCCCGTTTATTCCAATTTCTCCGACGCTCTTCGCCCCCATTGGTCCGGTGGGTTCGGAAGATTCAACTAAGATAACTTCAATATCCGGAATGTCCTCGGTGTTCGGAATCTTGTAGTCGAAAAAGCTGGGATTGGTCATCCGGCCGTCACTGGTGAACTCCATCTCTTCCGTTAGAGCATAACCAATTCCGTTCACGATCGCCCCTTCCATCTGGCCCTCGGCCAGGTTCGGGTTTATCGCGGTTCCGCAGTCCACTGCCGAGACGTACTTCTGAAGTTCTATTTCCCCTGTCCTCTTGTCCACCTCTAACTCGACGAAGTGGGCGGCAAACGGCGGCGGGGATTCCTCCGGTACCTCCGAAGCCGAGGCCTCTATTTGCTGCTGGTTGGCCTCCATCTCACCCGAAGTCAGAGAAAGAGCGAACTCCGGAAGCTCCTTCTTCGTATTCTCTCCGATTATTTTGCCGTCATCCATTGATACTTCTTCCGGATCCTCTTCGTACCTGTCGGCAAAGGCGTCGATAATCTTCTCCTTGATCTTATCGGAGGCTTTCCTGACCGCGTTTCCCGAGACGTAGGTGGTGCTTGAAGCGTAGGCGCCGGAATCGAAAGGGGTAAAGTCAGTATCGGAAGAATAAACTATTATGTCGTCCAGTTCTACGCCCAGATTTTCGGCAGCCACCTGTGATAGTACCGTGTCGCTCCCCGTACCTATGTCCGTGGCGCCGACGTACAGGTTAAAAGAGCCGTCCTCGTTCAACTTCAACCTCGCACCGGCCAGATCGACGAGAGGTATTCCCGACCCCTGCATGTTCACGGCGAGACCAAATCCTTTTGCCCTGTTTTCATCCTCGGGTTCTTTATCGTTCCTGTTTTCCCAGTCGATCGCCTCGGCACCGAGGTCCATGCACCGATCCAGTTCGCAGCTATTGATGTACTGGACGGTCCCCTCCTTCCCTTCACCGAGCTTCTCGAAGATCGGTGAAGTTTCGCCTTCCCGGATATGGTTGAGCTTTCGGATCTCGATTGGGTCCTTTCCGACCTCCTGTGCCAACGTGTCCATGGCCCTTTCGAGTGAGAAGTACCCCTGCGGGGCGCCGTAGCCCCGGTAAGCGCCGGGAACCGGCAGGTTGGTATAGACGGCGTTGCCCAGGAAGTGGACGTCGGGTGCTTCATTATAAAGTGGCAGGGTCTTACTGCCGACGTTGGATAGGACCGTCAGGCTGTGTGCGCCGTAAGCTCCGGTATTGCTGAGGGCTTCCATCGTAATTGCCTCGAGTTTTCCCTCGTTAGTGGCACCAAGCTTTACCTCTACTTCCATTGGGTGCCGGTTTCTGGAGGATACGAATTCTTCCTCGCGAGAGTACTGGAGGGTTACGGGTCTTCCCGTTCTGAGCGCAAATACCGAGACTATGTCCTCCAGCAGCAATTCCTGTTTTACTCCAAAAGCACCGCCCACCCTGGGTTTTACAACCCTGATCCTGCCAATAGGTATATCGAGTATCTGGGCAAGGATTCTCCTTACGTGAAAGGGTACCTGGGTGCTCGTTTTTACCACCAGTCTGTCGTTTTCATCCATGTACGCAGTGGAGACGTGCGGTTCTATCGGAGTATGCTGAGCGAACTGGGTCCGGCACTTTTCGGTAACTACCACGTCCGAACTCTGGAGGGTTTCCTCCGGATCGCCGACTTCTATGTCGACGTTTGCCGCCAAGTTCCTTTCGGCGTCGTAAATGCCCGTCGAATCCTCCTCGTCGTGGATGGTAATCTTGGAATCGGTGGATTCTTTCGGATCGAGGACCGGCTCGATTTCCCGGTACTCGACCTCTATTTTTTCAAGCCCCTTTTCCACTGCCTCTCTATTTTCACCGGCCACTGCTGCAACTCTATCACCGACGTACCTAACCTTCTTGTCGAATACGTAAGCATCGTAAGGCGATGGTTCAGGGTAACCCTGACCGGCCGTCGTGTGCGGGACCCTTGGTACGTTCCCGTGGTGTATAACGGATACTACCCCTTCAACCTCTTCCGCCTTGGAGGTATCGATGTCAGTGATTTCCGCATGGGCTTTTGGGCTCTCCAGAACGCCGGCTACAAGACCGTCCGGGTAGTCGAAGTCTCCAGCAAAAACCGGTTTACCATTTACTAGTG
>CAZNVA010000161.1:0-3078 GCA_964576335.1 uncultured Thermotogae bacterium
CGCAGGGGAGCAATAGTTAATCTGTCAAACACCTTTCTCGCTCCCGGCAGGGATCAGGTAGGGGGAATTCACGTAGCGATATTCATCTTTATTGGAGTAGTTATTGCCCTTCACCTTCTGCTCAGAAAGACTAAATTTGGGCTTCATATCTACTCGACAGGGGGAAACCCCGATACCACGGAAATGATGGGGATCAACGTCGGCAACGTGCTTCTATGGGTATTCACCATGGGCGGAGCCATGGCAGGTATCGCCGGATTACTTTACGCCGGTTACGTCACCAGCGTTACCTCAACCCTCGCCGAAGGGGTCATATTTAACGCCTTTGCCGGAGCCATAATAGGAGGGATTAGCCTCAGAGGCGGTCGAGGCAGGATTACCGGAGCTATGGGTGGAGTCATACTTCTCGGGATTCTCGAAGCTGGACTAACCATGCTCAACGTTTCTCCTTCAGTTCGGGGCGTTCTAACCGGTATAGTTCTTCTGGTGGCAATATTCATCAACATGTCGATAAGCCGACTCAGGGACGAAATCCTAATGCCTTCTTAAGGGGGTAAAGATGGAAGAATCCGACGAAAATAGCGACAGGCCAATCTTAAAAGCGGAAGGAGTGCATAAGTGGTACGGCAAAATTCATGCACTTCGGGACTTCAATTTTGAGATCAGACCCGGGGAAGCAGTAGGTTTAATTGGAGATAACGGTGCCGGAAAGTCGACGTTCGCCAAAATCATCGCGGGAGTAATCGAAAAGAACGAGGGAACTATTTACTGGAAGGGCGAGGAAGTTGAAATCAATTCGATTCAAGATGCCAGGAACCTGGGTATTGAGACGGTTTACCAGGAGCAAGCTCTTGTCGAAGAACTGAGCGTCGCCAAAAATATCTTCCTGGGCCGGGAGGTTTCGAGGTACGGCCCCCTTGGTGCACTGGATATGGAGAAAATGGAAGAAGAAGCTCGTGAAGTTACGGAAAAACTCGGACTGCGAATGGAGCCGACGCAGGAAGTCAGGTTCTGCTCCGGCGGTGAGAGGCAGGGAGTTGCGGTGGCAAGGGCGCTTAAATTCCAGGCTAATTTGATTATTCTGGACGAACCGACCCGGGCAATCTCTTCCCGAGGGGTGGAAAAAATTCTGGAATTTATCAGGGAAATGAAGGAACAGGGCATAGCCGTAATTTTGATCTCCCACATTTTTCCCCAGATATTCCCGGTTTCCGATCGTTTCGTCATTCTGTCCAGAGGCGAGAAAATAACGGAGAAGAAGCAGGAAGAGACATCTTCGGACGAACTATCGGAAATATTAGTTAACAATAGCCGTTAGTCGATGTCATATTTATCGGGTATTTTTGGCCACAGGCAGCATCCGCTATTTAAGATCTTCCGCCAGCTATTATTATTTACCGGGTGATAATATGAAGAGTGAAAACTTCCTGGATCGGCTCTCTGATCTGGAAGGTAAGGTAGCTGTGGTGTCACTCGGAAACCCCGATCCGGATGCAATTGCTTCGGCTTTTGCTTTGGGCAAACTACTTGAATTCTATGGCATCGATTACGACTACCTTTTTGAGAGCGGGATTCACAGGCCGGAAAACCAATTACTCGTTAATTACCTCGGAATCAGTATAAGACAACTGGAACGTGACTCTCTGGAAAATTTCGACCACGTTTCCCTGGTTGATTGCAACCCGAGCAGGTTAAATCCGGAATCGGATAAAGACTGGACCCCGGATATGACCCAAAAGCTATTCTCGATTCAGGATCATCACGGAATAGAGGAAGAGGACATGGAGGATCTCGAGTCCCGGGACGTATTCGTCGACGTTAGACCGAAACTTGGTTCCTGTGCCACTATACTCGGAGAAGTCATACAAGAATCGAAGCTGGAATTCGATGAAAACACTGCCACGGCTCTTTATTACGGGCTGCATTCGGACACCAACGGCTTTCTCAGGGGCTATACCAGGTTTGACTTCCTCCAGGCAACCAATTACGTAGAAAAAGTCGACCAGGAGGCACTAACGAATATCATCGGGACGGTGATGACGTCGGAAACTTTCGACCTGATTCACAGGGTAACCGACCAGGAATTCTACGAAGTCCGAGGAACGTTCAAATTTGCCGATGCGGGAACCCTCGATAGTAAAAGCAAAACGGCCATTCCTCAGGTAGCCGATCTACTTCTGCGCGAAGAAGGCGTGGAAGGAGTAGTGATCGCCGGAGTGGACATAGAGGAGCAGGTCATAGTGGGTTCCGTTAGGTATTCCGGCTCTCGTTTTACCGCCGAGGAAATCGCCGAAAAAATCGCCGACGGTAACGGCAGCGGTGGCGGACACGTGGAAATGGGGGGTTTTCAGCTTCAACCCGGTGTCGTCAGGGATACGCTGGAGAGTCGATCTACCCAGAATGCCATCATGGATAGCATAAAAGAAAGATTTTTCAACGTGGTCGGGAAGTAAATCTGGTAAATATTTAATAAACCCGCCGAACCAGTGAGCTGATCCGACGGGTCTTTTTTTCTTTTGTACTTAAAGGGTTTTCGGGATTGTGGTGTTCAAAATATACTTCTTCCCGATTACTTCAAGGTGCAGGTTATCGCCGTCTTCTGTTTCGTTCAGGTTCAAGCTGGTCTCGCCATCATCTTCATTCCGGCTCGCTAGTTCCGCGTAGGCCACGTAGGCCGTCTTTTCTTTTGAAAGATCTATGAGACCGGCTGCGTACGTCGCGTCCATCGCCTCCGGTAAATCAGTTGCCAGAATCAAGTAACGTTTTTCCCCGTAGATGGCCAGACCAACCAGCAATCCGTCAGACATGTTGGCCTCGGATATCGCCAGGTTGGTATTTGCAGCGACCATAACGTCCTCGAAAGAAGCAGTTGGTTCGCCAAATTCGTGCTCCACTCCCGGAAGTTTTCCGTATTCCTCGTCGATAATTTCCATGACCTCGGTCCTGTTTTCCTCCGGAACTTCGTTTGCTGTTATCGCCAACGCGGGAAAAAGAAGTATTGATAGAGCCAGAAAAGGAACCAGCAATCTAAGTTTGGTTTTGCCTGCAAGCATTTTAACCTCCTCCTGTATTACTTGC
>CAZNVA010000162.1:0-3056 GCA_964576335.1 uncultured Thermotogae bacterium
ACGGCTCCTTCCTTGAACGAATAGTCAGTGACTTCGGGGTAGAAGGGATGGGAATAGACCCTTCCGCTTCGATTGGCGAGAGCTCGGAGACCGAATGCAACAGGTTGCGCGCCGAAAACGTGGATGAACTGGAAGAAGACTTCGATATCGTTTACAGCATCAATAGCCTGCATCATTTTGGCGACGTAGAAGCCTTTTTCAAAAACGTTGACGCCAACCTGAAACCCGAAGGAAAAATCATCATAGCTGACTGGAAGGAAGGTGCTTCGACAGGAATACCTGAATCCTACTATTCCGGAGAATATATCGAGAGCGTACTTACAAAGTCCGGTTTTAAAACGATAAAATCCCGTGAGCTCGAAAAACAGTTTTTCCTGGTGGCGGGGTCAGAACTTAATTGAACTTATAAGCGCCGTTCTAGCGTTAAACCCTCGCACCAGAGCTCCCCTTTTGTGCGGGACAACTGAACTCGTTTATTAAAGTGTAAAATTGTTGAGGTCGCCAGGTAAAAGTTATATCATACGTAAAATTAGTTTTAGTTTTTTGCAGAAGCGGTGAGGGAATGTAGAATTAATTTTGTACTCGGCCTCATAGTGAATCCAACCAAAATGAGGTGCTAGCCATGAAGCACGAGACAATAAAATTCGAAGACGATACTCTTCACCTGCTGGACCAGCGTAAATTACCTACAACCGTAGAATACTACCGCGCAGATGATTTTCGTGAGGTAGAATTTGCAATTGCCGATATGGTCGTACGAGGTGCGCCGGCAATTGGCGCAACAGGTGCTTACGGCTTTTATCTTGCAGGCAGGGAATATGAAGGAGAGCCAAAGGAAAAGTTCCTCAAGTTGGTGCGGGAAGCCGGTGATGAGCTCAGTCAGGCAAGACCGACGGCGGTAAATCTGACCTGGGCAATCCGCAGGATGGAAAACTTGCTGGAGGAAAACAGCGAAGCTTCGGTAGAAGAACTGGTGGAAATGCTGCGGGAAGAGGCTGAAAGGATTGCGCGCGAGGACGTAGAAACCAATAAGGAAATGGCCAGGAACGGTAACGAGGTAGTTCCGGAAGGCGCGACGATACTAACGCACTGTAATACGGGGGCCCTTGCAACCGCGGGATACGGAACTGCGCTTGGCGTAATCAGGGAAGCACACAACTCCGGCAAGAATATTGAAGTTTTCGCCGACGAGACGAGACCAAGGCTGCAGGGGGCCCGGCTCACCACCTTCGAATTGATCGAAGAGAATATACCAGCTACTCTGATCGTCGACAGCGTTGCCGCAACACTTATCCGTGACGGAAAGGTAGATCTCGTTCTTGTCGGAGCCGACAGAGTGGCTGGAAACGGCGATGTTGCAAACAAGATCGGCACGTACAACCTTTCGGAACTGGCTCGGGTTCATGGTGTACCGTTTTTCGTCGTTGCCCCCACCTCTACGATAGATTTTGAGGTTGAATCCGGGGATGAAATCGAGATCGAGGAAAGAGGCCCCGAGGAAGTAAAAATCGTTAACGGAAAGGAAATTGCCCCGGAAGGAACCGACGTTTACAACCCCGCTTTTGACGTAACTCCAAAACAAAACATTACCGGGATAGTGACAGAAGAAGGAATCGCGCGCCCGCCGTTTAAAAAGTCCCTCGCCAAATTTCGGGGTTCGGAATAATGACGGAAGAAGGATTTCTGCCGATACTTAAGGTTTCAGCGGAGAAGATCAATTCCCGGGCGATCGTTTGTGGCGACCCGGATAGGGCCGGAAAAATTGCGGAGCGGCTAAATCAAACACGAGAAATTAGCTATAACAGGGAATACAGGTTAATAAACGGAAAGCTAAACGGTCGGACGATCACTGTTGCCTCTCATGGCGTTGGAGCTGCCGGAGCAGCTGTATGCTTCGAGGAGCTTATCAAGGGTGGGGCAAAAGAACTGGTTAGAGTTGGTACGGCGGGTTCTCTGGACCCCGAAATAACGGACGGGGATATCGTAATAGCCACCGGAGCGATTAGGGAGGACGGTGTCAGCTCACAGCTGGTTGCGAATGCTTACCCCGCCATCGCCGATTATAGCCTTGTCGATAGCCTTGTCGATACCGCCGAAGGACTGGGTTACGAACCTCAAACAGGAATAGTGCTGACAGTGGGGGCGTTTTACCCGGAACTGGAAGACCTGCCCAGCGATTATTATAGCCGCACCGACGCAGTCGCCGTGGAAATGGAAGCCAGCATTCTGTTTTTAATTGCCTCCTTAAACGGGGTCAGAGCAGGTGGAGTAATGGCAATCGACGGGATGGCAGTCGACTTCGACGCGAACAGCTACGACCCGCATCGTGATATCGTCACCGAGGGAAAAGCCAAAGCCATAGAACTCGCAGTTAAAACCCTGGCGGGTTAAAATATCAATAGGTTGTTCGGAGTTTTTTACAAACCAATATTCAAATTAAAATAGGGGGTAAAAATGAGAAAACGTCTCGCAGTAGTTTTGAGCGTTTTATTGGCCTTTACCGCGCTGGCCGGCTTTACGGCCGTCTCAGTAAGAGCGGCAGACGGTAACGTGGCTGTTGTCTTTGCAACTGGTGGTCTGGGCGACAAGTCCTTTAACGATGCTGCCTATCAAGGACTCAAACGTGCGGAGGAAGAGCTCGGTATCAGCTTTGATTATGCCGAACCCTCGGCCGTGGCGGAATACGAAACTTACCTGAACCGGTTCGCTTCGATGGGTAAGTACGATCTGATAATTTCTATTGGCTTCGACCAGGCCGACGCCCTAAATACTGTGGCCGGTCAGAATCCTGAGCAAAAATTTGCTATCGTCGATGCAGTTGTCGATCAACCGAACGTCGCTTCCTTCGTTTACGCCGAAAAGGAACGGGGCTTTCTAATGGGAGTAGCCGCCGGCATGATGACCACGATGACCGACGATCCGCTGATCAATTCCCAGAAAAAAGTTGGCGTAGTGGGCGGAATGAAGATTCCATTGATTGACGCAAATATAGCCGGTTACATAGCTGGGGCAAAGTACGTTGATCCCGATATCGAGGTCCAGCATTCCTACGTCGG
>CAZNVA010000163.1:0-3050 GCA_964576335.1 uncultured Thermotogae bacterium
CTTCCTCGTACATGATTCCCCTGGTAAATTTGCAGACCCCGGTCATGTCGTACAGCGTCATCAGGTCTTCCATTGCTTTGAGCGCGAGTGCCTTTCCTTCCATTTGAGTCCGGTCGTAGTTCTCGAAATTCCAGAAATCCCCGCCCATCTCCAGCGCGTAAAAGCAGGAGGTCAGGTGATCGGCTCCCCGGGGTGCCACGGCAAAAGCCAGCGCCATCCCCTTGATCCCCCGGACTTCGAAACCGGCGGGAACCATTCCCTTGACGTGGATGGTAAACTCCTCGCCCTTTCCGAGTTTCTCCGCCGCCCTTACCGGTCCGTCGGCGAGCAGTTCCCCGAGCTCTCCTTTCCGGTAAGCAATCCTCTCGAGGGCTTCCAGCATCGCCTCCGCGTTCCCGAACTCCAGGTCCAGGTCCGTTTCCAGCATTCCCTTCTCGTGGGCTTCCATGGCCCAGGCAATAGTCATGCCGGCGGTCATCGTGTCCAAACCGGTTCTGTCGCATATCTCGTTTGCCCTGGCGACTGCTTCGACGTCGTCCACCTCAGTCGCGCCGCCGAAGGAGTACTGCGTTTCGTACTCCGGCCCGTCTACCGCGATGTCCCCGTACTTCGTATCCTCGGCGACGAAGTACTGGCTGCAGGGTTTGGTGCAGTGCGGGCAGGGTCGCCTGCCCTGGCGGTAGATATCGACCCACTTTCTCGGATCGAGGTCAATCCGGTCTTCCTCGGGGTTCTCCAGTCTATCGAAAGCCTTTTTGAAGTAGCCCGATTGCCAGTTACGCGTCGGAAACATGCCGATTTCCCTGTTTTTTACGTTGAGTGCCTCTCCCGTTCCGTACTGCATGTCCACCGTGGCGGAACCGGTACCGGACAGCTCGATTTCACCGCGTCCGGTCGTTTCCTTTCTCCACTTGTCGTTCAGATCTTCCAGGAGGTCCTCGTCCCAGATCTCCGGTGATTTTCCTCCGCTGGCAGCAATTGCTTTGAGTTTCTTCGAACCCATGACGGCCCCGCCGCCGCCCTTACCTGCCTGGCGGTCTTCGCACTCGATCATCGCCATCTCGGAAAGCTTCTCGCCCGCTGGGCCGATGACGGCGGTGCGGTACCGATCGTATTTTTCCTTGATTTTCTCGTCCGTTTCCCTGGTATCCAGACCCCAGAGGTCGGAGGCATCTTCCAGCCTGACTTCTTCTTCCTCTATTACCAGAGTCGTCGGGCGGGTTGCCTTCCCCTGGACCACCAGGGCGTCGTATCCGGTTCGTTTGAGCTGGTCCCCGACTTTTGCGCCAACCAGGGACTTGCCATAACCGCCGGTTACGGGGGCTTTGAAGCCAAAAGTAGTTTTCGAAGCTGTCGGGACGTTCGGACCGACAAGCAGGCCTGGCGCCATAATCAGCACGTTTTCCGGGCCGAGCGGATCGGTCTCCGGACCGACCTCGTCGTAAAGGATCTTCGTCGTGAACCCGGTGCCTCCGAGGTACTTTTTGAGAAAGTCCCCGGAGAGTTCCTCCTCACTATAGTTGCCCGTCGAAAGATTTACCCGCAACAACTTACCCCAGTAACCTGGATGGTTTGACATGATTACCTCCCGTTCAGTCAGGCTTTATATTCTGGTTGATCCTAATTAATTTTGTTGATTTTAGCAAATGACAGGACCCCAAAGTAGCTCCATCCCATCACATGTTTTCAGGTACCGCGCAAGAGCCAAGAACTCGTCTTCGTCCTGCTTATTAACTTTTAAAACCCTCTAAAACGTCTTCCTGCCTGCTTTTGTCCCCCAGGTAGTCGACCCCGGTCATGGCAAGTGCCTTGGCGGCAGTAATCATCTGTTTATAACCTTCGTCGGAATTGGCAGCTTCCGCGAAGGCCTTAGAATGGGCAGGTGTGCCTTCTTCCGCGATCTTGATGTAGGGATGTACTGCCGGTAAGGCCTGACTCACGTCCCCCATGTCCGTCGATCCCATTCCACCTTCGTGTTTACTCACTGTTTCCCCGAGATCTTCCAGGTTGTTTTCTACGAGCTCTACCAGTTCGGGATTTGGGTTCATCGGCTTGTAACCGTGTCCTTCCTCCGAAACTTCTACCTCGGCGCCCGTTGCCAGTCCTCCTGCTCGAGCACAGTTTTTGACCTGTTCCAGTAATTCCTTCAGGTCGTCCAGTTCCTCGGCTCGAACGTAAAAGTGAGCCCCGGCATGCTCCGGTACGATATTCGGCTTTTCCCCGCCGTCCGTAATTATCCCGTGTACCCGGGAGCTATCCTTGATGTGTTCCCGCAGTGCGTTGACGTTGTTGAAAGTAGCTATTGCCGCGTCCAGGGCATTGACCCCTTTTTCCGGTCTTGAAGCAGCGTGTGCCGCCTCTCCGTAGAAATCCATCTTTAATTCCTGGATTCCCAGACTACCCCGCCCTACCAGAGTCTCGTCCGCAGGGTGAAACATCAATGCTGCATCGACGTCCTCGAAAATTCCTGTTTCCAGCAGCTCCACCTTGCCACCGCCGCCTTCCTCGGCCGGAGTACCGATGACCTGCAGTTCGCCATCCAGTTCGTCCATGACGGAACAGAGACCAAGACCGGCCCCAAGACCTATAGCTGCGATCAAATTGTGCCCGCATGCGTGTCCGAGACCGGGAAGAGCGTCGTACTCGCTCAGGAAGGCCAGCGTAGGCCCGTCTCCGTTGCTTTTCGTGCACCGGGCCCGGAATGCGGTTTCCAGGCCACCGATCCCCCTCTCGACTTCAAAACCTTTATCTTCGAGCTCACCGGTTAACCATTCCGCTGCCTGGTACTCTTCAAATTTTAATTCGGGATTGTCAAATATCTTCTGGCTCAGCTCGCGTAACTCGTCTTCTAATTTATCCAGTTCCTTCTGGACTGCCTCTTTTAACCGTTTCCGGTCCTCGCTCATACTATCACCCAGGGTTTAATGTTGATTTAACTTCATTCATTCTTATCACTATATCGGTGATTTGCAAGAGAAGAGAATTTGGAACCAACCTACTTCTCTTAACCCCCAAGAAGGGAATCTCAGCGAAGAGCTGATCAGTTGCGA
>CAZNVA010000164.1:0-3010 GCA_964576335.1 uncultured Thermotogae bacterium
AAATCACAATCTGCTCTTTTACCATGGCGAAAGAATTGAGTTTAAGTTTATGCGTAATTTCATTAACCTATTGGCAGGTATCAATTTAGAAAAGATGAAAAGGAGGAAATAAATGAAAAAAACCAGGGAATACGGTTCCTGGAAGTCACCTCTGACGGCCGAGGAAGTCGCCTCAAGTAGTGTTGGTCTCAGTGAAGTACAAATTTCCGGAAAGAAGGGGTGCTGGCTGGAAAGACGTCCTTATGAAGGAGGCAGATCCGTACCCGTCCGACTCAATCCTGACGGTAGTCAGGAGGACCTGATCCCGGAAGGTTTCAATGCCCGGAGCAGGGTGCACGAGTACGGTGGCGGTTCGTATCTTGTTGAAGGTAAAACGGTCTATTTCACCAATTTTGAGGACCAGAGACTTTACAAATACGAACCGGGAAGCCAGCCGATCCCTCTTACCCCGGAAAAAGAACTCCGCTTTGCCGATTTTCGCCCCGATGAGAATCGCGGTAAAGGTCTAATCTCCGTCTGTGAGGATCATACCGTCGGTGGAAGTCATCCGAAGAACTATCTGGCTCGCTTGACCTCCGAAGAGGCGGGGGAGCCGGAGGTTCTGGCGGAAGGTCACGATTTTTACTCTTCACCTAGGCTCAGCCCGGATGGAAATTACCTTAGCTGGGTTACGTGGGATCACCCGAACATGCCCTGGGATGACACCAGTCTGCACCTTGCCGAATACGACGGTTCAGGTAGGTTGAAATACTCCCGAGTAATTGCCGGGGGAGAGGAGGAATCGGTAATTCAGCCGGTATGGAGTCCAAAGGGAACTCTTTACTATCTCTCTGACAGGGACGGCTGGTGGAACCTGTATCGATGGACGGGGAAGGAGGAAAGGGTTGTGCAGAAGAAAGCAGAACTGGGGAAACCGCAGTGGCAATTTGGAATATCCACCTACGATTTCGCCACTCCAGAGATAGTTGTTTTCTCCTACACCAAAGGGGGCCGCTGGTTCATTTCGGAGAAAAATCTCGAAAACGGAAAGACCAGAAACTATGACCTACCGTTTACTCAAATAGCCTCCCTTAAGGCCCAGGGTGACGACCTCTGGTTTATTGGAGGTGGGCAAAAGAACCCGATGGGGGTAAGACAGTACTCCCGAAGTTCCGGGGCGATTGATACGGTTAGGAAGTCCACTTCGCTGGAGGTCGAAGAAGGTTTTATTTCCTCCGCGCAGGAGATAGAGTACTTATCCAAAGACGGTGAAGAAGTTCACGGCTTTTACTATCAGCCGAAGAACCGGGATTTCAAAGGACCGGATTCCGAAAGACCCCCATTGATCGTTATCAGTCATGGCGGTCCCACTTCGTTCTCCGGAGATGATTTGTCGGAAGAGATCCAGTACTGGACGACCAGGGGTCTAGCAGTTTTAGACGTCAACTACCGCGGAAGCACGGGCTACGGGCGCGAATACAGGGAAAAATTAAAGGGCAACTGGGGCCTTCTAGACGTGGAGGATTGTGCCTCGGGTGCCGAGTACCTGGTGGAGAAGGGAAAGGTAGACCCCGAGCGACTTATAATTCGTGGTGGTAGTGCGGGAGGTTATACCACGCTTGCCTCCCTGGCCTTTCGGGACCTATTTGACGCGGGAGCAAGTTATTTTGGCGTTAGCGATCCAACCGAATTGACGAAGAATACTCATAAGTTCGAGTCGCGCTACCTGGATAGTTTGATCGGGCCTTACCCCGAGGCAGAGGAAGTTTACGCCGAGAGGTCACCGATAGAACATGCCGAGGACGTCTCGGCTCCCGTAGTCTTCCTTCAGGGAGGCGAGGATAGGGTAGTGCCTCCGGAACAGGCCGAAACAATGCATTCGTCGCTTAAGGAAAGAGGCATACCCACCGCTTACCTGATGTTTGAGAACGAGCAGCACGGGTTCAGGAAGGAAGAAAACGTGGCCCGTGCACTTGAAGGTGAGTTATACTTCTATTCCCGGGTATTTGGTTTTGAGTCGGAAATTGAAGGCGAGGGACTGGATATCGCAAACCTGGAGTAAATTGTTCAGAGGCACCGGGAGTAACCCTGGTCTGCCCGTATTTTAGAGGTGGGTGATTTAAATGTCCGGTTCTAACATTCCAACGTTTTTCAAAACGGTCGCCGGTATACTCGCGGTAGCTATTGTGATATCCGGGATCACGATTTACTTGTCCAGACAGCAGCAGAAGATATTCTTCACGTTTGATCCCGAAAACTCTTACGTCTACACCTTTCGCGGGGAGTTCTGCAACCTGGAGTACTCGGAAAGCCCGGATAAATCCGTCGGTTTACTGTCGGACGGTTTTAACCCCCTCTGTCTTTTCGGGTGTTTTCGTAACGTAAATCGGGACGAGCTACGTAGTTCCTTCTTACTGACTGCTCCGGAAGGAAGAGACGGGGACGATAGAGAAGAGCCACGTTTTACTTATCTATCACCGGGAAAAGGGATAAGTTTGGAGCTCGACATGAAGAAGGGAGAGTCCGTCCGGACAAAGTACCCCTACTCGAACAGGTTGATCGTTGAACTCAAAGACGACGAGAAAATTGACGGTCTGTCGGTGACGGCTTTTGGTTACGGTTATCCTGCCGGAGATTCGATGCCGGGGGAGGTAGAAACAGTTAAGAAAACCTTTACCGTATCCGGTGACTTTGGGAACTCGACGGTCCTGTCGCTTTCCGAACCGCTCTACGTAAGGAGCGTGAAGTTCGAGGTCGACGCAGGAGCCAGCAAGAGGCTTGGGTTGCGTTCTATCGGCCTTTACCTAGAGAGAACCAGTTATCTGGATACGATAAGACGGGTCCAGAATTCTTTGCCCCTCGAGGAAAGGAATGAGTTAAACGATCTGAAGGCAGTTCTGGAAAAGGCCAGAACCATTGACCCTTATTCGCCGAGAACTGATTACCTGCTTGCGGCGATCAATTCTCTGATGGGGGACTTCAGAGAAGCTATGGCAAGGGTGGACCGGGCGATTGAGAAGATGGAAAAGTT
>CAZNVA010000165.1:0-2985 GCA_964576335.1 uncultured Thermotogae bacterium
GAAATTGTACTCATTTGGGTTCGACGATCTCGTAGTCGTAGGAGACCTCCGCCGGGTTTTTCAGCGAATGCGTCGCCGGACAGTAACGTTCCTGGGTTAAGCGGACTGCTTTGGCGACCTTGTCCTCGGGCAGGTCCTCTCCGTAAATTTTGTAAGTGATTTCGATTTTCGTAAATACCTTGGGGTGATCTTCCTCCCGCTCGGCCGAGATATCCAGTTGCAGGTCGTCGTAGTCGACCCGCATCTTGTTCAATAAAGTGTTGACGTCCATCCCGGTACAGCCGCCCAGACCGACGAGAAGTAGTTCCATGGGGCGAGAGGCTGCCTCGGAACCATCGTGCTTTTCCTCCGTATCCATTGCCAGCCAGTGGTTCGAATCACCCTTTCCGACGAAAGTCGAGCCTTCCACCTGCTTTACTTCTACTTCCATACTTACCTCCAGATCCTGTAAAAACTTTAAGTTTTACTGATGTCTCCGAATCAGGGCAATTGCCTGCGCTCCTATTCCCTCTTCCTGGCCGATGAATCCCATCTTTTCGGTAGTGGTTGCTTTCAAGTTGACCGGTGTCTTGACCACTTTTTCTATTTTTTCGATCATTTCTTCTCGTTTTGAGCTTACGTTTGGAGATTCAAGGATCAGGGTCGCGTCGACGTTGCCCGTAACGAACCCTTCGTTGGAGACCATCCTGACGACCTCTTCCAGGAGCTTCAGGCTGGATATATCCTTGTATTCCGGGTCGTCGTCGGGGAAAACTTTGCCGATGTCGCCCAATCCCGCGGCGCCGAGAATCGCGTCGCAGACGGCGTGGACCAGGACGTCCCCGTCGGAATGGGCTACGGTGCCGAGAGGGTGATCGAACTTTACGCCGCCAAGCACCAGGTCCTCGCCGGGCTCCAGCCGATGGAAGTCGAGCCCGATTCCCGTTCTTATACCCTCAGTCATCGTTGAACAGTAACTCCTTCAGGATACTTCCAGCCATACCTTTGGAAAAGCCTCGGCGCTGTAGAAAGCCAAGCGTCTTTCGGTACTTTGCCTTGACGTCGTCTCCATGGTAACTCCCCAGGCGTTTTTCAGCCAGCTTCCTGCAGCGCTCCTGTTCCTCCTCGACCGAGATCTTCTCGTCCAGGACCTCGTTGGCCAGATCCGAATCTACGCCGTGTTCGAGGAGTTCTTTATAGAGTACGGACCTGCCTTTGGGTTTGTTTTCCAGCCTGTCCTCGACGAAGTATTGCGCGAACAGTCGGTCATCAATGAGGTCACCTTCAAGGCCCCAGTCCACCGTCTCCTCGATTACGTCGGGCGAATAGCCCTTCTCTTCCATCCGTTCCCAGACCTCTTGTTCGGTCCGAGGCCGGTATTTGAGCAGTCGTTTCAGGTAGTTACGGGCCTTCTGGGTTTTTTCCTCTTTGCTGGCCTCTTCTTCCTCTTCGGACGAGTTACTCACCTGACTCCTCGGATGATTCCTCCTGGTCCTCAACGTCGTCTTCCTTCTGTTTTAGCCCGGCTTCTTCCCTGATTTTGGCCTCTATCTCGTCGGCTACGTCCGGGTGTTCTTCCAGGTATTCCTGGCTGTTGTCGACTCCCTGGCCCAGGCGCGTATCGCCGTAGGAGTACCAGGAGCCTTTTCTCGTAACCACGTCGTACTTTTCCCCGAGGTCCAGCAATTCGCGGGGGCGTGAGATCCCCGTACCGTAAATGATGTCGAAGTTCGCTTCCTGAAAGGGTGGTGCGACCTTGTTTTTGACAACTTTGACCGTGATTGCGTTACCTATCTTTTCCCCGTCCTTCTCGAGCGTCTTGGTTATGTAAATGTTCAACCTGAGCGAACTGTAAAACTTCAGAGCTCTTCCGCCCGAAGTAGTGGTCGAAGGACCCCAGGGAGAATTATTTATCTTTGACCGGATTTGATTCGTAAATACTACCGTGGTCTGAGATTGCGATATGGCTCCGGCCAGCTTCCTCATTGCCTGGGACATCAGCCTGGCCTGAAGTCCGACCTGAGAGTCGCCCATCTCTCCTTCCAGTTCGGCCTGAGGTACGAGGGCTGCAACCGAGTCGATTACGACCATGTCCAGAGCACCGCTCCTGATCAACTGCTCCGTGATTTCCAGGGCTTCTTCGCCCGAGTTGGGCTGGCTCAGCAGCAACCGGTCCAGGTCAACTCCAATCGAACTCGAGTATTTCGGGTCCAGCGCGTGTTCGGCGTCAACAAAGGCCGCCGAACCGCCGGCGTTATGAACTTCTGCCAGCATGTGAAGAGCCAGCGTAGTCTTGCCGCTCGACTCCTTACCAAAGATTTCCACTATCCGGCCCCGGGGAACTCCGCCGGCTCCGAGGGCAATATCGAGCGCCAGGGAACCGCTCGAGGTCGTTTCCACTTCCAGGGCTTCCTGGTCCCCCATCCACATTATAGAGCCTTCGCCGTGTTCGTCCTTTATTTTATCAAGAGTGCTATCCAGCACTTCTTCCTTACCCATGTAATCACCTTTTTGTTGGTTATTTTATTAAGTCCTGCTTTGGCACTAACGCCACCGTTTCTCGGTTAGTTCGTAGTCAATTATCTCTTCTTCGGAAAAGAACAGGCTTATCTCGCGGTCAGCGGACTCCGGGGAGTCCGAGCCATGAATCAGGTTCTTGGTCAAGTCGAGGCCGTGGTCGCCGCGTATCGTCCCTGGGTCCGCTTCAAATGGATTGGTGGCGCCCATCATCTTCCGAATTACGCTTATTGCCTGGTCGCCTTCTACGACCATGGCAACTATCGGACCCGACGTGATGAATTCGAAAAGGTCAGAAAAGAAATCCTTATCCAGGTGCTCTTCGTAATGCTCCTTTGCCAGGTCCTCGCCGACCTCCATTAGCTTCATACCTGCTATCTTTAAACCTTTATCCTCGAGTCTGCCAATAAGTTCTCCAACCAAACCGCGCTGAACGGTATCCGGTTTTAGCAGTACTAGGCTTCTTTCCATTGACTAAATTACCTCCTA
>CAZNVA010000166.1:0-2980 GCA_964576335.1 uncultured Thermotogae bacterium
CGGGACCTGATACTGGGCGGTGATGGCAGATGAGTCCGGAACCAAAGGGCAACCAGAAAAAGTTAATCAACAACACCGAAGGGGTATATCTGGTGGACGCAGGTGCCGGAACGGGCAAAACGTTTACCGTCTCGCGGCGTTACGCCGAACTGCTGGATCGGGGAGTGGAGCCCGGAGATATCCTGCTGGTCACCTTTACCGAAAACGGTGCGGAAAACATGCGAGAGGAGATAATAAATCACTGTAACTACGACCTTGGAGAGCTGCGGGAAGCACCAATTAGTACTTTTCACGGTTTCTGTCAGGGCCTCCTGACCCGAGAGGGTTTCGATGCGCCTGCCTATCTCGGTATCGAGGAAAATATTACGGAAAACACCAGAACCCTGGCTAACGGAGTGCAGGAGGAGACTGAGTTTTTGAACTTTTACTCCCGGTTTCGGGAACGGCACGAGGGATACGAGAACTTTTACCGGGTTGTCTACGATCCCACCAGCCTGCTCGATCTGATTAAATCCCTGGCGGCGAAGGGGGTATTCCCGGAGGAGGAGGGTTGGTACAGAAGCGGACGCAGCCAGTTAACTGGAAATTACGACCGCTACCTCGCACTGCTTCAGGAATTGAACGCCCCGCAACCCGGCAAACGGGGAAAGAAACAGTCAAAGCTGTTAAACAACCTCCGGGGAATGAAGTATAAGCGGTTCGCTGACACCGAGATCAGAAAAAAATCCGATATTCAGGAAGGAAAGCAGGTAGATCCTGAAGTGATGCGGCGGGCTTTCGAGGAAGACAGAGGAGAGCTACTTAATTTTATCCACGATCTCTATCACGGGTACGCGACCTACGCCCTGCGGGGAAATTACCTCAACTATTCTTTCCAGCTGATGTTTGCCTTTGTAAAGCTGATGGAGGACGACGGTTTACGGGAATCCAGACAGTTCGATTACGTGATGGTCGACGAATTTCAGGATACAAACGAGATTCAGTTCAAGCTCTCCTTGCTCCTCTCCGGAACCGGGAATATTGCCGTCGTTGGCGACTGGAAGCAGAGCATATTTAGTTTTCAGTACGCGGCGGTGGAGAATATCATCGAATTCGAAAATAGGCTGGAGAGTTACCACGATCAGATCAACGAGGACAGGGAGCGGGTTAGTTACGAGCTGGGTGAAGTGGAGGAAATAAAGCTAAAGAATAATTATCGGTCTTCACAGCGTATACTCGACTTTGCCGGGGGAGCTCTGAAAGTTCCGGGAAAGAAGGGGGAAGAGGTAGAGCTGGATCGGGAACCTGACTCCCTCATCGCGGCGCAGGATACGAGGGATACCGAAATAAACTCTTTTGTGGCTGAGAACGAAGTAAGTGCGGTTCTGACAAGGCTAGTTGAAGTAGTTGAAAGCGGGCAATACCGGGTGGAGGGTGAAGCGATAGATTACGGCGACGTGGCGATATTTTCCCGTAACAGGTCCTTTGCCCGGGAACTGGATAAGCTTGCCCGCGAGCATAATATCCCCGTTGGGTACGAAGGGGGAGCAGAAATATTCAAGACCGATCCCGGTTTGCTCCTGCTGGCCTGGCTCCGCGTTTTAGAACACGGAGATTCGAGGAAAGGGTGGAGTGTTATTCTGGAGGAGACGGGTTACAACATCGAGGAAATCAAGTACATTCTCGACGAAGGCGACTACCCTGAAGACCTCTTATCGTTTCTTGAAGAGCTGGAAGAATCGTATGACGTAGGTGAAGTAGCCAGAACCGTCTTTGACCGCTACGGTTTCGACAACCCTTTTACGGACAGGATAATTGAAGTCGTCCAGGACGTATTTGCGTCTTCCTACATGAACCTGGGTTCGTTAATCGGTTTCATCGAAAGAAATATCGATAACGGCGAGACGTACGACGTGGACAGCGAAAAGGAAAACGCTGCAACGGTACAGACTATACATTCCGCCAAAGGGCTCGAATATCCTGTAGTGTTTCTCGCAAACATGAACAGTCAGCAGTTTCCGAGCACGAATTCTTCCGGGGAGATAATATTTTACGACGATCTGATCGGGCTGAGAAACCGAAAGTCCTTCTCGGAGGAAGTCGGCCTTACGTTTGATAATCTGGAAGCTTACCTTGCGTCTCGCCTGACAAGCCCGGATTACGACGAGGAGAGGCGGCTGCTGTACGTGGCTCTGACCCGGGCGGAGAATTATCTATTCCTTTCGGCGGAAGCGGGAAGGGAAAGCAGGTTCTTTCAGGAGCTTGACCTGGAACCGGAGACCCTGGAACCGAATCTATCAAAGCTGGAACTGGAGAGCGGCGGAATCGAAACACGAGAATTGACTCTGGAGAAGCCGGCCGGGAGGCGACCCGTCAAGAGATCGGTTCACAGCGTAGTCCAATTCGAAGGGGCGGAAGTAACCGGGGGTAGGGGGCCGGAATTCGGCGACATCATACACGAATTCGGAGAGAAGGTCGCGAGAGACGAAGGTCTGGAGCCCCCGTTTAAAGGCAAAGGAAGAGAGGACAAGTTAAACCTTTATCGCTTTATTAACTCCCTGGACGGGGAGCTGTATCCGGAGATGGAGGTACTCGTCCCGCACTACCATGAAGGCAAAAAGTACGTTTACCATGGTTCAATCGATCTGTTAAACGTTGAAGGGGAGCGGGTTGAAGTAATAGATTATAAAACAGACGTGGACAGAAGTTTGCAGGACCAATACGAGAAGCAGCTCGAACTGTACGCCGAGGCAGCCGGGAGCCATTATTCCGACAGGAAAGTCGAAGCGGCAATATTTTACACTCACGAAGGGGAAAAGGTCATCGTTTGAGAACCCCACTCCCTTGACTTAGCTTGATCCTTTTTTCGGGGCGAAATCGAGCCTGACGAACTGGGGTACGTAAAGGCCTTCGTACTTCTTTTGACCGATGTACTTGTTCAGCTTTCCGGATAAACCCTTTACGTAGGGGCTCAAATTTACGTTGTAAGTAAAGACTATTT
>CAZNVA010000167.1:0-2964 GCA_964576335.1 uncultured Thermotogae bacterium
GCCTGTCAGAGTAATTTCGTCTGCACGGCGGTCGATCCCGGTCACTTCAAGGAAGGCGATGATGGGAAGGCGGAATTGATTGACTCCAGTAAGGAAGACGGAATGGCAGTACTTGAGATCGGAGAAGACGACAAAGCGGCGGCAAAGCAGGCAGCGGACGGTTGTCCGATGATGGCAATCGAACTCGTCGATAGTGAATCCGGCGAGACACTGGCTCCTTAACAACTGTCGCCCCGGTCATTCTTCTAAACTCATAACCTGAAATCAAACGGAGGTAAAAATGGCAGAACAGTCCTGTGAAGAGGATCTATTTTGTGGAGTAAATAAACCCGATACTGATGACCCGGAGGACATGTCAGCGCTTGAGAAAAAGCATACGGTCATAATAGACGCACCCGACGAGGTCGAGGAAGGCGAGGAGTTTGAAGTCACTCTGAAGGTCGGCGAATACAAGGAGCATCCGAACGAGGTCGGTCATTTCATAGAGTGGATGGAACTGTATTCCGGAGATACTTTCCTGGCTCGGCTGGATCTAACCCCGGAAAATTCTCATTACGTAATGAAGACCACCGTCAAGCTCGACCATGCTCATCCGCTCAGAGGACGGGCGAAGTGTAACCTGCACGGCCTCTGGGAAAGCGAGAAGGAGATAGAAGTAGTTTAATTGATCGTGTTTTTTTCGGTTGGCGATATATCTACTTGTTAGGTATATCGCCACCTTCAAATTTTTTCTTTAAAACACTGGGGAGAAGGGAACGGCCAACAATAACCATAGCGAGGTGAGGGCCATGAAATACCAGTGCCCGGATTGCGGGGAAATTTTCTACAAGGACGTAAAACTGGTTCGGTGTCCAAACTGTAACTCCTGGCTTGAGGAAATACCTCTAAAGTCTCAGGAGGTAAAATGCCCTGTAAGTGGGGAAAGTACGAAGCTGGTTAACGGTATTCCGAGCTGTGACCACTTCAAGCTGACCAATTCAGTCGGTTCACGCTGTACCTTTGGTGAGTTACCTTCAAGGTGCGAATCCTGTGGTTTACCCTTTTACAATCCCAGAGTAGGTGTGTCAAGGGAATAAATTCTTATTGAAACAGTTTAAAACTAGAACTAATATTGGGAACCTGAATGCTTAGGAGGGTTCTATGGTAAAAAACGACATGAAAATACTGATCGGCGGAGATGCCGGGCAGGGAATTCAGTCTACCGGTAAAGGTTTCGTCCAGTCCCTGGCCCGTGCCGGCCTCTTCCCTTTTGGAAGGCAGGACTACCGCTCTCGAATTCGCGGGGGACACAACTTTTTCGAGATTAGGGTATCGGACGAGGAAATATACACACATTCGAGCGGTCTGGACCTGCTTATTGCTCTGACCGAGGATTCCGTGGATGAACACCTCGATGAATTGGTTCCGGGGAGCGGGGTTATTTACGACGAGGGATCCGATCTGGACGTCGAAAAGCTTGAAAGCAGGGATATAAACGCCTACCCGGTACCGATTACGTCAATTGCCACGGAAGAAGGCGGAGCAAAGGTAATGGCAAATACTGCGGCAATTGGGGCGATCTCGGGCCTCACCGGTTTTGATATATCCTATTTGAACGAAATTATCGAGGAAAACTTTGGGGTAAAAGGCGGGAACGTTGTAGAAAACAATATGAACGTCGCAAAAGCCGGCAAGGAATACGTCGAGTCAAAGGGTTACGAATTCGATTACGAAATTTCCGCCCGCGAGGACCAGCCCGAAAGAATGGTGATCAACGGAAACGAGGCGATAGCTTTTGGTGCGGCCGTCGGCGGCTGTAATTTCGTATCGGCTTATCCGATGACCCCTTCGACTTCGATTCTGGAGTGGCTCGCCAAGCACTCGGAGGAAATGGATATCGTGATAAAGCAACCGGAAAGCGAGCTCGCCGCGATAAGTATCGCCATTGGTGCCGGCCACGTTGGTGCCCGGCCGCTGGTAACGACGTCGGGCGGCGGTTTTTCCCTTATGACCGAGGCCTTTGGCCTTGCGGGAACGACCGAAACCTCGCTGGTTATCGCGGAAGTGCAGCGACCCGGGCCGAGTACGGGCCTGCCAACCAGAACGGAACAGGGCGACCTCTCGTCGATAATACACGCCTCTCAGGGCGAGTCGCCGCGGATGATAATATCGCCCGCCACTATCGAAGAGGCCTTCCAGGCAGGCAAACGTGCCTTCGACCTGGCTGAGAAGTACCAGTTGCCAGTCGTAATCTTAAACGATCAGCACCTGGCCGACTCTTACCGCGCCGTCCACCCAGACCGGTTCGACACGAATGTAGATATTGATAGAGGGGAACTGCTGACCGAGGAGGACCTGAAGGAACTCGACGGCGAGTACCTGCGGCACGAGTTTACCGACTCCGGAATTTCCCCCCGCGCCTTACCGGGTAACAAGTACGCGACTTACAAGACGACAGGTAATGAGCACAACCAGAATGGGGACACGACGGAGGACCCGGAAATCAGGACAAAAATGATGGACAAGCGGATGAAGAAACTGGATACGGCCCTGGAACGGGACCTAGAAGGACCGAAGCGTTACGGCCCGGAAGAAGCCGAGATTACTTTCCTGGGCTGGGGTTCTCCGTACGGAGCAGTACGCGAAGCAGTCGATAAGTTGAATAACCAGGGAACTAGCGCCAATTTCTACCATCTGCACGATATCTATCCTCTGCCGGCGGAAGAAGTAAGGAACGCGATCGAAAGTTCGGAGCGCGTAATAGTCGTCGAGAACAACTTCTCCGGCCAGCTTGCGGATTTCATTACCAGGGAGACTGGAATTCAGTTGCCGGAAAGGATACTGAAATACGATGGACGACCGTTCACTCCGGAGGACGTACTTTCCGAATTGGAAGACTACGAGGAGGTCAATTGATATGGCTGAAGACGTAACTCTCGAAGACTACGAATACCCGACCGATCCCACCTGGTGTCCGGGCTGTGG
>CAZNVA010000168.1:0-2903 GCA_964576335.1 uncultured Thermotogae bacterium
CGTGCCCGCCCGGAATATTTCAAGCTACGAGAAAATGTATCCCTTTTGAAAGGAAAAATTATGTCATGAATTCAAAGCCTGCCCAATAAATCTTCACGAAGTTTATCAACTCCCAAAGATTGAACGAGGAATGTCATTTCCCCATACTTTTTTGAGGTGGTATTCGTGCTTCTGTCAGGAAAGAAAGTTAAAAAATACGTCGACGGGATCATTCACGAGGAAACTCAGCTCTCCGAGAAGGGAGTCGATTTAACGGTTGATAGCATCGCCAGACCGACAACGGCGACCGAACTGGATTTCGGTGGTGGGGAAGAGCAAATCGGGGAGTCGGAGGAAATTACCCCGAAAAAACGAAACAACGAAGACAAGTACGGCTGGTGGAACCTGGAGGAAGGGCTCTATATAATTGAGTTCAACGAAGAAATTGACGTCGCGGAGGCCACGGGAACAGTGGTTCCGCTCGCCAGGCTTACCAGGGGCGGTTCCTTCCACGGCACAGTAGTATTCAGCGGTCAGCTTGAAGATAATCCGGTGTTAGCCGTCAGTTCAGCAGGGTTGAACCTGAAGGAAAACGCCAGGATCAGCCGTTTGCTCGTCCGGAGGTAAAGTGGGAAATCTGGGTTACTTTTTAATAGTATTTCTGGTTTTCGTTCTGGACCGCGGTAGCAAGTTCCTGGTGGATTACGGTTACCACCATGGAGCCCGAATCTTCTTTCGCCAGGGTTTCTTCTCCCTGCGTTACGTGAAAAACACCGGAGGGGCTTTTGGTTTATTTCCGCGGAAGGGTCACATTTTCCTTATAGTTACTCTGATAGCGGTAGCCACTATCGTGTACCTGCTTTTCTTCTCGAGCGTGCGCCATAACCTGGCAAACCTGGGCCTTGCCCTATTACTTGGTGGGTCCCTCGGTAACCTGGTCGACCGGCTCGTTTCGGGCGGGGTCATCGACTTCATTCAGGTCGGGAATACGCCGATATTCAACCTGGCCGACGTGGCGATAGTCTGCGGCTCCGGGCTGATAATATTCGTACTTGCGGGAGGGCCGAACTTAATTGGAAACTGAAAAATCCGGTAAGCTCATAGTTTTTGAGGGTCTGGACGGTTCCGGGACGACAAGTCAGTCAAGAATTCTGTCCGAGCACCTCGAGGACCGCGGCTTTTCCGTGATACAGGTTGAGGAGCCCGGTGGAACCGAGCTGGGGCGGAAGGTAAGGAACCTGTTGCTCGAGGACCAGGGTCTGGATATCAACCCACTGAGCGAGCTGTTTCTCTTCGAAGTCTCCCGGGCCCAGCTGGTACGAAAGAAGATAATTCCCGGACTTCAGGATGGTAAGATAGTCGTCTCGGACCGGTTTGCGATATCTTCCGTCGCCTATCAGGGGCACGGAAGGGGCGTGCCAATCGAACAGGTCAAGCAGCTGAACGAAATAGCAATTGAGGGTCTTGAACCGGAAGTAACCTTTTTTCTCGATATCGACCTCGAAGAGCGGCTAAGGAGAACCGGCAACCGTAAACCGGATAGGATAGAAAAGGAAGAAAGGGAATTCTACAGGCGCGTCAGGGAAGGTTACCTGGAAGAAATAAAATCCACTTCGAACGCCGTGGTTATCGATGGTTCCTTGTCAAAAGAGGAGATTTCAAGTAAAGTAAATTCCGTGGTTGATAAAATCATCTGATTCAGGAAAACAAGCGGGTTGAGAATGCTTTACCAATACAAAGAAATACTAGGAGGTAAAAATAGTGACTGATCAGGAGCTCGACGTGGGGACGGATAGCCCTGCAGATATAGATTTCAAATGTGATACGGAGGATCTGATTTACGGGATGGACGTCGTTAAAAGGAGCATCGGTTCCGGCCGGGACATGCCGATACTTTCCGGCGTAAAACTTGATATAAGGGAAGACGAACTCAAGCTGACCTCGACCGACCTGGAAATGACCACCAGGTGCACCATTCCGATAACGAACCTGAAGGACTCTTCCACGGTCGTGCTCAAAGGGGACGTCCTGGCCAAGATCATGCAGCGAATTCCCGAAGACGGGGAAGTTAGACTGACTTCCGATCCCGAAAAGAACCAGAAGGTCGAACTTTCCTCGGGTCAGATAAATTTTGACCTTTTCCAGCTCTCCACAGCGGATTACCCGGAGATCGACAAACTACCAGAGGAACCTGTTGCTACGATGAACGCGAACGAGCTGAAGGACGCGATCAAGCAAACCACCTTTGCCGCTCTAAAAGCAAAGGAGACGACTCGGCTCTCGCTGACGGGAGTCAATACGATATTCGGCGAGGACCAGCTGAAAATGATCGCCACGAACGGCTACAGGATGTCGATAAAAACCGTGCCGTTCTCCGACGTCGAGGAAAAGATGACCTTACTGATCGAATCCAGCGCCCTCTCCGAGCTGGACAGAATTCTCTCCGGTACGGAATCCGACGAAGTCACGATTTACGCCTCCAAATCGGAAGTCTTTTTCGTCGCGGACGACGTGGTGTTTTCCGACAAGTTAATCATGGAGGAGTTCCCGGAATACGAAGCGGTGATACCGGAGGACAACGAACTTCCCCTCAAGCTGGACCGGGAACGGGCGCTCGACACCCTGGCCCGAGCAGAAATTACCGCCTCGGAGGAATCCGGCGCCGTCCAGTTAACGGCTGAGGAAGGATCGGACGGATTGACAATTTACTCTTCTTCGCCGGAAAAAGGGGAACTGGAAGAAGTAATTGAGCTGCTGGAGCCGAGCAAGGGCGACGTACAGATTTCCTTCAAGGCGGAGTTTTTAATTGACGCCCTGCGGCGGATGGAAAACGATAACGTGGTCCTCTGGCTGCTCGACTCGGACACCGCCGGTCTGCTCGAACCGGCAGAAGGGGAAGGCGACTTCATCTACGTCTGCATGCC
>CAZNVA010000169.1:0-2883 GCA_964576335.1 uncultured Thermotogae bacterium
GGAACGATCAGTGCGATCAACTTCCACTATACCGGCGCACTGGAGGAGATGAGTGAAAATGTCTAACGATAAATCCTTACCGGGTCGTATCTGGTCCTGGTTTCTGAAGAGAGGCTTCAAGCACCTGATTATGCTGGCCATCCTGGCTTTTGTGTTATATCCGATCATCTGGATTATCTCGGCTTCCATCAATCCTATAGGTTCCCTTTCGGCCCAGAGCCTGATTCCGGATAACCCTACTCTGGAAAACTACAGGCTATTCTTTCTCGGCGGTGCCGAGCAGTACGACGCCCCTTTTTTGCTCTGGCTCTGGAATAGCCTGAAGCTATCCGTATTAACCGGCGTAATCGGTACGGCAATGTGCGCCCTGGCAGCCTACGCTTTTTCCCGGTTCCGGTTTACGGGGAGGAGAACCGGTCTGCTTGGCCTTTTGCTCGTACAGCTCTTCCCCCAGATGCTGGCAATGGTAGCGCTGTACTTCCTCCTCCTCCAGATAGGAGACCTCGCACCATGGCTTGGGTTGAATACTCACCTGGGCCTGCTCATGGTATACCTGGGGGGATCACTGGGGTTCCACACCTGGTTGATGAAGGGTTTCTTCGATTCGATTCCGCACTCGCTGGAGGAATCGGCTCAGGTCGACGGCGCGTCTCACTTTCAGGCCTTTATTAGAATAATTCTGCCCCTTGCCAGGCCGATGCTGGCCGTAATCTTCATCCTCACCATGATTTTCGTGTATTCCGACTTCATTCTGGCCAGCATACTGCTCCAGGACACAAGTCAGTACACCCTTTCAGTCGGACTGAAGCTATTTATTTTCGGAAGCTACAACCAGCGCTGGGGAATATTTGCGGCAGCAGCACTGATCGGAGCACTTCCAATCGTGATTATCTTTCTCAGTCTTCAGGACCAGATCGTTGCTGGATTGACGCAGGGTTCGGTAAAAGGATAACCTACTTCACAAAGGTGGTAAAATGAGCAACAAACGTCCTTCGGTGGCTTACTTTTGTATGGAATACGGACTGGAAGAAGAGATGAAAATCTATGCCGGCGGACTCGGTATCCTGGCCGGGGATATACTTAAAACTGCTGGTGATCTGGACTTACCGATGGTAGGCATTGGAATACTCTGGCGCCAGGGCTATACGGAGCAGACGATAGACGAGAACGGGCGGCCGGTCGACAGCTATCCGAGAAACGACTACACCTACGATTACCTCGAAGATACCGGGTTAAAAGTAACCGTTACGGTCAGAGACGAGGAAGTCGTGTGCAAAGTCTGGAAGCTCGACAAGTACGGTAACGCCCCGCTCTACCTGCTGGATACCAACCTGGAGGAGAATTCCAATAAATGGATAACCGGTCAACTCTACGGCTGGTTCGAAGAGGAGCGGATCGCTCAGGAGATAGTTCTCGGTATCGGCGGAGTCAGGGCCCTGAGAAAACTTGGATACGAACCGGATATTTACCACTTTAACGAGGGCCACGCCGTCCTTGCCGGTAACGAATTGATCCGGGAGCGGCAGGAAGCCGGCCTCGAATTCGACGAAGCACTAACCCGAACCAGGAACGAGATAGTATTCACCACGCATACGCCGGTAGAACAGGGGAACGAGGAACACGACCTAGAAATTATGGATTATATGGGAGCTTTCAACGGGCTGTCCGAAGAGGAGATGAAAAGGATCGGCGGGGATCCGTTCAACATGACCGCCGCCGGCCTCAGGCTGGCAAAAGCCGCCAACGGGGTGTCTCAACTTCACCAGGAGACGGCAAAGAAGATGTGGGACCACGTTCGCGAAAAACCGGAAATCCAGGGAATTACCAACGGAGTTCACAGGGACACCTGGGTGGACCCGAGAATGGAGCAAGCCGAGAACAAAGAAGATATCTGGGAGAGGCACCGGGAACTAAAAAGCAACCTGATTGACTTCGTCGAGGAGAGAACGGGTGTCGAACTCCAACAGGACAAGATGATAATCGGCTTTGCCCGGCGAGCGGCGCCCTACAAGCGCGCCGACCTGATATTTTCCGACGAAGAGAGGATCTCTCCTTACCTCGAGCGAAAAGATATACAGATAATCTTTTCCGGCAAGGCCCACCCGTTAGACGACACGGGTAAAGCAATAGTTACCGAACTGGTGAAAAAGTCCGAAAAATATCCGGAAAGCGTCGTTTTTCTCGAGGACTACGGCATCGAAATCGGGAAAGCATTGACCCGGGGGTCGGACGTCTGGCTGAACAATCCGAGAAAACCGATGGAAGCCAGCGGTACCTCCGGCATGAAGGCCGCCATGAACGGGGTCCTGAACGTGAGCATCCTTGACGGCTGGTGGCCGGAAGCCTGCGAGCACGGAGTCAACGGCTGGCAGTTCGGCGACGGTTACGAAGGGGAAGACCAGGACGAACACGATCGAGAAGCGCTGTATGAGGTCCTTCTCGAGGAAGTACTACCCACTTTTTACGAAGAAACAGAGATCTGGAAGGAGATGATGAAAGAAAGCATAAACTCCACTTACTCCAGGTTCTCCGCCGAAAAAATGCTGCAAAAATATTACGAAAACATGTACGAAGGATAGCTCAAGTGGCAAAAATGTCCGAAAACGCGACGGGTTTACACCATTTCGACGAGCCCCGCAGTCAGAACATGAGCCCGCCATAGTGGGTTTCCGGAGCGGTGTTCTGGCGGTAATTAACTAGGGTTCCGGCGCAGGTAGAATCGATGTATTCCGCGAAGACATTCCTGCCTTCTCCGAGCCGCGACTATTGCTTGAAGACGCCTCCTTGACAATGGAAGAAGCCAAACTGGAGTAGAAGTCCCGGGTTATGGCTATTGCCTGCTGAAACTCCAGCGGTAAAACCTTATCATGTCTTCGTCATATT
>CAZNVA010000170.1:0-2881 GCA_964576335.1 uncultured Thermotogae bacterium
TTTGTTTTCCTTTAACTCCTTTTTGGCCTCTTCCCTCGTCAGGGCATCGCGGTAAGGTCGATCCGTCCGCATGGCATCCCAGGCATCAACGACCGCTATTATTCTTGCTTCCAGGCTGATCTCTTCCTTTCTCAAACCTTCAGGGTAGCCGGAACCATCGTACTTTTCCTGGTGCTGGCCGATTATCGTAGCGGCCTTCTCGAGCCGATCCACCTGCCCGACTATCCTTTCGCCGATCTTCGGGTGCTTTTCCATCTCCACCCACTCTTCCTCCGTCAGGGGACCAGGCTTTCCCAGGATCGAATCGTCGATACCAATTTTCCCCACGTCGTGAAGAATCGAGGCGTACTCCAGCTGTTCCAGTCTCTCATCGGACAGACCCAGTCTCTCGCCCAGGGCAACGGAAAAGTCCTGAACCCTATCTATGTGACTGCCCGTGTATTCGTCCTTTGCCTCGATGGTCCGGTTCAAAGCATGCAGGGTTTCAAGCGTGGCTCGCTCGAGTTCGCGCTGGTGTTTTTTCCTCTCGGTAATATCCCGGGCAATCGCTAGCACGACTTCCCTGCCACTCATTTCAAATAGGTGAGCGCTGATTTCCACCGGTACCAGGCTTCCATCCTTTTTTCTGTGTTGAACCTCGAAGGTTTTCTTGTCGCTCTCCGCTAATTCTTCCATAATCCTTGACATTCTTTCCGGGCCGGTATCGGCATCTATATCCCGGGGCGACATCGAGAGTAGTTCCTCCCGGCTATAGCCCAGCATTTCGGTAGCCACTTCGTTTACTTCCATGAACTCCGTCGGCACACCTTCCTCAACTCCATGGAGGTACATCGCGTCGTTGGCATTATTGAATATCTTACGGTACTTCTTTTCGCTTTCCTGGAGTTCTCTATGTGTGTCTTTCTGGTCCGTAACATCCATAACCATACCGATAATACGCTCGACTTCCCCTTCAGTATTGGTAACCTTTTGCGCCATTTCCCGGACCCAGCGCGTTTCTCCATCCTCCCTGATTATTCTGTGTTCGAACTTGATTTCGGATTTTTCCCCTTTAAGGACGTCCGGATCCGTTTCCTTTCTCACGCGGCCCCTGTCATCCGGATGAACGCGACTTAGAAAATCCTGGTAGGTTTCACCAAATTCGCCCTCTTCCAGACCAAAAAGACGTTCGCACTCGGCGTTCCAGAAGAGTGTATCGTCCGCAAAATCGTACTCCCAGGTGCCAACTTCGGCGAATTGCTGGGCAAGGGAGAACCTCCTTTCCGCCTGCTTCCTCTGAGTGACGTCAACCGCGTATCCGACGATCTCCTCGTTATCCTTGCCTGATTTCGGGTGAAGGGGAGAGACGACGTTGAAGAACCAGCGGCCGCCGTGCTTTGCCTCAAACCGTACCGTCTCTCCGGCGAAAACTCGATCGTAGTACTTGGCGTACTTGCTTGCGGCCTCTTTTCCCATGACCTCTTCTAAGGTCTTTCCTTCAACTTCATCCGTAGTCATCCCGAATTCTTCGGCTATCCTGCCCTCGCTGAAGGTAATAACGTAATTGTTTTCCTCGTCGAGACGGTAGCGAAAGACCTGATTGGGAAGGCCTTTTATGGTTTTCAGCAGGTTTTCGTCCGTTTCGAGCCCGCTACTTTGGGAATTAGTCAATCGTTCCTCCCTTTAGTTCAGAAACGTTGGCAGTATTCTATAATGGCTGGTCAGAGACATAGTTTTGCTAAAAGAGGAAGGTTCAAAGCTCATTTCTTGCAAAACCGTGTATAGACCTGGTTTTATTCGGTAAAGACTCGTAGTAACCTACATGAGAACCACGGGACTTCAATTATTATAAAAATTAACAGTCACAATTTTAAATTACAAGAAAAATAAGAATTTCAAATGATTTTTTTATAAAGACCACGAGGCTTCTTCAGCAAGTTGATTTTACCAGTTCACCGGGTTAGCTTTATTAAAAATATACCGGGGAGTGACACCTTCGATACCATGAACAACGGGGCTCGGTACACCAGACGATCCTTCTTGAAAGGGCTGCTCGGAACGGGAATCGGACTTTTCACGGGATCAATCGGCCTTCAGTCCTTTGCCGCTTCGCCGATTACCGTAGGATTGCAGGTCGAACTGACCGGCGGTCTCTCAACTTATGGGTACTGGCACCTGAAAAGCGCCCGCGCGGCGGCCGAAAAGATCAATTCGGCAGGAGGGATAGCGGGCCGAAAAGTAAAGCTGATTCACGAGGACACTGAAACCGACCCGGCAACCGGAAGCAGGAAAATGCGGCGGCTTGTGCTGAAGCGAGGCGCGGACGTGGTACTGGGCTCCCAGCATTCGGGGGTCTGTCTGGCAAGCATTCCGGTCTCGCGCCGCTTTTCCGTTCCCTATTTCCCGATCGGCGAGGCGACACAGATTACTGGCAACCGGGGGCATAAATACGTCTTCCGAACGAACTATAGCGTCGAAGCTCACGCCCAATCCGGTTACCGCTGGGTGATGGACAACCTGGGGACCGACTGGACGGTTATTTACGCCGATTACGCGATGGGTCAATCAGCCCTAAAGGAATGGAGCTCCAGGCTTCAGGGATCGGGAGGCAACCTGGTAAATTCGATAGCGGTTCCCCAGGGTACGGACGATTTCGGACCATACCTGCAAAAAGTCGACACCGACAAATCCGACCTGCTTTTCCTTATCCTTTACGGCCCGGACGCACTCGGTTGCGTGAGGCGCGCCGGGGAAATGGGACTGAACGACGAACTGGAAATCTTTGGCAATACGGGCAGCGTGGAAGCCCTGGACGTTGACTTCCCCGCGGCCGAAGGCCTGTGGTCAGTGACGAACTATCCGAGAAGGCTGGACGAAATACCGGCCAAGCTGCAAAGTTATA
>CAZNVA010000171.1:0-2855 GCA_964576335.1 uncultured Thermotogae bacterium
GTAAGTTCACGATTTTCGGGCTCCGGCACTCGATCAGTTCGGGTTCCGCCGGGGCTCTGTCTTTATCAAGAATTCACTATGGAGGAACGATGAGAGAAAAGAACGATCTTGACCGCGCGATGGAAAGTTTCGGGATACCGTCCCGGGACCTTTACGACTTACCTACCTCGGATGCCACGTTCCCCGACGGTGCGAACTACCGCATGGAGATCTCCGGTATCGACTCGCTCGCCGAGATGGAGGCACTTGTCGATGAAAAGGAGAAACGGGGCGTACCGATCCATCGGGTAATCTGTATGGGGGACGGAACCAACCTGCTTACCGACAGGGACCTGAGGAGTCTGGCTGCGATGGGAGAAGAGGCGGGAATAGAGCTGATAATAGTTCCCGGCCCCCGGGCGAACTTCGACATTGGGAAACACGCGGAGACGGAGTGGGGTAAGTTCTCCGGCGTCCGGCCGCGTGGCTCGGACAACGTATCCTATTTTCTCGAAGAGATCCAGCGCTGCATCGAGGCGGGAATAAAAGGGTTTCTCTTTTACGGAGAGGACATGGTCTACCTGCTGAACGAGCTGAGGGAGAACGGGGACCTGCCGAAAGATCTCGTTTTTAAGCTTTCCTATACGGCCGGAGCCGCCAACGCCGCCGGGGCAAAGCTGGCAGAGGACGTTGGTGCGGATAGCCTGAACCCCGTAACCGACCTGACCCTTCCCATGCTGGCCTCGCTCAGGGATTCCATCGAGATCCCGCTCGATATCGTGGTCGTTACCTTTGAGATACTCGGTAACTTCAACAGGTTCTGGGAAGCAAGCGAAATAGTCAGAACTACATCTCCCTGTTATCTGAAACAGGAACTGGAATCCTCCGAGGAAGGGGCCAGGGAAAAAGTAAAATACTGCGAGATAATCAGGGAACTGATCGGACGGCGGAGTTCCGACCTGGTTCTGTCCGATGACGCTCCCGAAGACCTGATGATACCGGAGACTTCAGCGTGAGCCCGGCGGTTTTCCATCCGTTCAATTCGAAATTTTAATCGGACCCGGAGGTAAGCATGCAGTTAACTGAAAAGGAAAGAAGGATGGAGCAGGGGAAGTTCGGAGAAGCGAAGGAAAAGTGTATCAAAATAGTGATCGGGCTTGCGGAAGCCTACGGCGCCGAAGAGCTCGTCCCGATTTCCGCCGCACACATCGATGCGAACAGTTACGGCAGAGTCAGCGGGGATGCCAAGCTTGACTTTGCCCGTAAAATTGTCGATATGGGCGGAGAAGTGAGCGTGCCGACGACCCTGAATCCCGGAGGAAGGGATATCGAACGGTGGCGAGAATTTAAGCTGCCCGAGGATTTCGCCCGAAAGTGTGAAAGAATCGAGGCGGCCTTCCTCGATCTGGGGGCGATCCCTACCTGGACCTGTGCTCCCTACAGTTACGGAACCATTCCCTGCAAGGGAGAACAGGTTGCGTACGCCGAGTCCAACGCGATCGGCTTTGCCAACTCCGTTCTGGGGGCAAAGACCCCCCGCTACGGCGATTTTTTCGAAATCTGTTCGGCGATAACCGGCAGGGCACCGAAGTTCGACCTCCACCTGGAGGAAAACAGGAAGGCGGACCTTTGGCTGGACGTACAGGACCCGGAACCGTTTTCCTTCTCCGACCACCTGTTTTACGCCCTGCTCGGTTACGTCGCCGGCGCGGAAAGCGGTGGGGACGTACCGGTGATAACGGGGGTTCCCCGGGGCGTGAGCAGGCAGGACCTGAAGGCGTTGAGTGCTGCAGCTGCGTCTTCGGGTGGCGTTGGACTGTTTCACGTAGCTGGCGTTACGCCGGAAGCACCGGACCTGGACGCGGTCTGGCCGGACGGTGTCCAAAAACAAAGGATCGAAGTAACCGGGGACGACCTGATGGAAGCAAGGGACCAGCTGGTTTTTCGGGGTAAGCAGGAGGTAGATCTAGTCCTGACGGGTTGCCCCCATTTTTCGCTCCCGGAATTCGAAGAGCTGGATCGTTTGCTTGCCGGACGGGAGGTTGCCGAGGCCGTGGAGTTCTGGGTCCAGACCAACAGGGGCGTTTACTCCTGGATCGAAGAAATGGGTATTCTGGAGAGATTGAAGCGAGCTGGTGTCAGGGTGAGTACCGATTCCTGTATTTTTAACTGGCCCCTGGATAACTGGAATTTTGACGTCGCGGTAACTGATTCCGCCAAGTTTGCCCACTACGCCCCGAACGACCTCGAACTGGACGTATCCGTCGCCGAGCTGAGTGGCTGCGTCGAGGCGGCCGTCTCAGGTCAGTACCGAGCCGGAGGTCGCTATGAGTAAGACGAGTTTCAGCGGAAAGTTCTTCGTCCCTGGTGATGCGAAAGGAGAACTGGTTAAGTCGGAGCGGCCGATCAGTTTCTGGGGTGGGCTGGACCCCGAATCGGGCCGGGTCATCGACAGGCGCAGCGACGTAAACGGCAGGTCCGTAGCCGACAAGATATTTGCTTTTCCCGAGGGTATAGGCTCGAGCACCACTTCGGCCGTCCTGCTTCAGGCGGTAAAAAACGAAACCAGCCCCGCCGGGATCGTGAACGTCACGACCGAACCGATACTGGTTTCGGGCGCCCTCGTGCTGCAAGAAATATACGGCGTCAAAGTCCCGGTGGTCAGCATAGAGGCGTCCCACTTTGACCGGCTTGAAGACGGCGACGAGCTGGAGCTGGACGGTGGCGCCGGGAAAGTAAAAGTTCTGTAACTTTTCCGCGATGTTAAGCACAGTTAGGTTTCATAATTTTTTCAATCGAGATATTTTCACTTAGTTACACTGGAGGGGAGTGAAATTAAAACCAAGACAGGTACGAGAGATTTCGACGTGACTAAT
>CAZNVA010000172.1:0-2834 GCA_964576335.1 uncultured Thermotogae bacterium
ATTATCGGGGCCCTGACTGTGATATTTACGATCGCAGTCTATACCGGTGTGAAGAAGGGGATCAAGTTCATCGGTGACGTAAACATGTGGCTGTTTATCGCGGTGTTCTTTTTCGTATTCATCTTCGGGCCGACGCTCTTTTTCCTCAACCTTACGACAAACGCGATCGGTGACTACGCCCTCAACTTCATCCCGATGAGTTTGTTTACGGGTGGAGCAAACGAGGGCGCCCTGGGCTGGCTCGGGAGCTGGACGATATTCTACTGGGCCTGGTGGATTGCCTGGGCTCCCTTCGTCGCGTTGTTTATCGCAAGGATATCGAAAGGAAGAACGATCCGGGAAACCATCGCGGCGACGTTGTTGTTACCGACGCTTGCCGACTTCCTCTGGTACGGCGTAGTAGGTGGTGCGGGAATTAAGTTCGACATTACCGGAGCTCTGAGCGAACATGGACTGGAGAGTGCGGTATTTGCGACCATTCAACACCTGCCGCTGACTCCGCTGCTCGCGATCGCGGTGTTGTTCCTGATTGCCGGGTTCTTCCTGACGAGCGCAAACGGAGCGGCGATGGCCCTCTGTATGTTCGTTTCCGGTGAGGAGGAACCGAACAAGCACATCAGGGTCTTCTGGGGAGTAGCGCTCGGTGTGATCGGTGCCATCCTCGCTGCAACGGGTAGCTTGAACGTGATTCAAACTGCCTCCATCGCGACGGCCTTTCCCCTGATGTTCCTGCTCATCGTCCTCGTCTTTGGAACCTTCCGGGGGCTTCGGAAGTACAGGGAGAACGAACTGGAGGCCTAAACGTAGTTCTTATCCTCTCGTCGTACGACACCGCCCCGCGGCCAATAATGGGTCGCGGGGTTTTTATTTTTCAGGGGAACCGGAGGTAACTGGTGCAGTTAACGAACACCCTGGATGTTCCGGTCAATTACAACCCGAAAGGCACTTGAAAGGGAAAACTGCTTTCGTTAGTATAATGTCAATCTAAATTCACTTTTGGAAGAGGATTGTCAATGAAAAAAGAACCGAAAGTCAAAAACATTTATAGTGCGTTTTCCGACCAGGCCTTTGCTACCTCTTCCGTATCGATTCTGACGACGTCCAGCAGCATGACGGGAGGGAACTCTATCCCTCCAATATCTCTATCCTAACAAGACTTTTCTTACTTATAATTTTTTCACTTTAGTTTTTTCGTTTTAAAAACATCATCCTAGCTCATTTAGGAGGTTTTTTCATGCAGTGGAAAGGTGTACTTGACCAGTACTTTGATTATTTACCGCTGGAGAATAGAGCAAATATAGTAAGTTTGACCGAGGGTAACACCCCGTTGATCCGGGCTGATAGTTTGGAAGAAAAGCTCGAAGACGATTTAGAAGTGTATTTAAAGTACGAAGGCGCGAACCCGACCGGTTCCTTCAAGGATCGAGGTATGACCGTAGCAGTATCCAAAGCCGTCGAGAAGGGGGAAGAGGCAGTAATTTGTGCTTCAACTGGTAACACGTCCGCTTCGGCCGCCGCTTTTGCGGCGAGGTCCGGTCTGGAAGCGATCGTGGTGATTCCCGAAGGCAAAATAGCCTTTGGCAAGCTATCTCAGGCTATGATGCACGGTGCCACGGTCGTACAGATTGACGGTAACTTCGATCAGGCACTGGAGCTCGTACTGGAAATATCGGAGAACTATCCCGTTACCCTGGTTAATTCCCTGAACCCGAACAGAATCGAGGGCCAGAAGACCGCTTCTTTCGAGATATCGGACTTCCTCGGCCGAGCTCCGGATTACCACCTCTTGCCCGTCGGGAACGCTGGAAACATCACGGCCTACTGGAAGGGGTACAAGGAGTACCACGAGGCCGGGGTAACGGATAATCTGCCAAAGATGACCGGGTTTCAGGCCGCGGGTGCTTCGCCGATAGTCGACGGCCAGAAAGTGGACAACCCGGAGACGGTCGCGACCGCGATCAGAATAGGTAATCCGGCAAGCTGGGAAAAAGCGGAGAACGCTCGGGACGAATCCGGCGGGGACATCGGAAAAGCAACCGATGAGGAGCTGGTAGAAGCTTATCGGGCCCTGGCTAATAAGGAAGGGGTCTTCTGTGAGCCGGCTTCGGCCGCCTCTGTCGCCGGACTGTTCAAGAAGGACGGCACGGGTTATTTCGACCAGGGCAGCGTGGTGACGTGTACGCTGACCGGGCACGGTTTGAAGGATCCGGACATCGCGATCGAGTCCAGCGAGGAGCCGGAATCGGTCGGTAACAGCGTGGATGAGGTTCTGGAGGTAGCTGGTTTATGAAGTACGTAATAGTTCAGGGGGACGGGATGGCCGATCGCCCCCAGGAAGAACTTTCCGGTTTGACTCCGCTGGCGGCTGCGGATACGCCGAACATGGATGCAGTGGCCGGTGGAGGGGAAATCGGGCTGGTTGAAACTATCCCGACCTCGCTTCCGCCCGGTAGTTCGGTCGGAAACATCAGCCTCATGGGTTTGGATCCGACGGACCACTTTACCGGCAGGGCCCCGCTGGAGGCCCGGGGACAGGGGGTCGAGATCGGTCCGGATGACGTGGCCTTCCGCTGCAACCTGGTGAAGTTCGGCGAAAACGGGCACGGGCGGGTTATGGCCGACTACAGTGGCGGACATCCCTCCGATTCGGAGGCGGAAACGGTGATCAGGGAGTTGAAAGAATCGATTGGCGGAGGAAAGTTCCGCTTCTACAGCGGAGTAAGTTATCGCCACCTGATGGTATGGAAGGGCGGAAGGAACGAGTTGGACTGGGAAAGGACGGACCTGACACCGCCGCACGACATATCGGATCAGTCCGTGGCCGAACACCTGCC
>CAZNVA010000173.1:0-2829 GCA_964576335.1 uncultured Thermotogae bacterium
ACTTTAAAAAAAATAAAACGAAATAATATCCGGTCTTTTAAAAGATTATAACACTATCGAAACGGACCAGTCAACTGGAACAGCGGGTTTTAATTTGGTACGACAGGGGTGGCGTGGTTTGTCTTTCTTAGCGTCAATTTCCGAGTTTTCCGGTTGACCTCTGACTACTTGTTATACCACTCGAGTTTTAAGATAATTAATTTAATCAATATAGATTCTCGATCCGTAACGGATCAAAATGAAAAAGTTTATATCTCCACTCCGCCACGAATACGGGTGATAGGTTTTGAGCAATCCAGAAGTCAGGATAATAAAGGCCGACGAAAAAAGTGAAGGTGACGGTGCCCGAGTGCGGAGGCTGTTTCCGGTAAATGGAGTTGAACCGGTTGATCCATTCGTTCTGATGGATGAGTTTTTCGTCGATCCGCCGGCATCCTTCCCCGAGCACCCTCACCGTGGCTTCGAAGCGGTTACGTATATGCTTGATGGCGGGTTTATTCACAAGGATTCCTCGGGAAATGAGGCAAGGGTTTCCGAAGGGGGGCTGCAGAGGATCACTATGGGTAAAGGAATACGGCACTCCGAAGAACCGGTAGGAGAAGGTACCAGCCACGGGATTCAGCTCTGGGTAAACCTTCCAAAAGAACTGAAGGATATCGACCCGGGATACGAGGTAGTTTCCGGGTCCAGGTTGGAAGTTAGTTCGAGCAAACGGATCAGGGAAAAAGTTTTGCTCAATGAGTCAATTGGGCCGAAACTGAAAACCCAAGTGGAATATCGGGAGATAAAAGTGGAAAGCGGCCATTTCGAATGGAATCCCGGTAGAAAGTTTTCCGGATTCTTGTACGTGCTAAACGGAAGCGGAGTAGTTGAGATCAATGGTGAGGCGAAAGAATTAGCTGAATCGTATGGTGTAATTGAACCAGCTGGAGAAGACTACCCCGTCCTGGTAAAGACCGAAGACGAAATCAGTTTTATTGCCGTATCGGGTCGGCCGCACGGGGAAGAGATCAGGCTGCACGGGCCGTTCGTTGATTAAGCCTTTTTGTGAATATTGTTTCTAGAGCTAAAATTGGTATAACTGTTTAAACGTTACCTGCAGGTGAAAATTATGAGTGATTCCGAAGGACTGTCTAATCTGGGCAGGCCGGTCGATCCAAATTACCCGAGCAACCTCTTCGTCATCCTGGCGTCGGTCGGTTCTTTTCTTGGGTTTGGGTTAAGTTCCTATTTTTCCGGCGGCTCGGTTATAGGTTCTCTGGGCTTTGCAGCCGGGTCATTTCTTTCGGTCTTTCTTGCCTGGGCCCTCGCTAGAGAGGTGGATCCGGACTACCACCTGACCGCGGTTCTGGTTGTTGGGGGGCAGGTAGCAGCTATCGTCTTCAACGGCGTACCAAGCCTTTTGTTGCCGTTCTGGGCACTATTTTCGTTCCGTGTACTCAACAGAACTACCGGGCTTAAGGCAGGGCCAATCGATAACCTGCTCTCGGCCGGGCTGGGAATTTGGCTTGGCTACTCTCTTTCCTGGGTGGTAACGGCCGTTGGTGCAGTTATATTCCTGGCTGATGGGGTCATGGATAGGCCGAATAAAACACAGTTTATCCCGGGTATCCTCATGGCTGCCGGGTCCGGATACTTCTTCTACAGGGAGCCCGCCATCTGGAGTGGCTTTTCCGGGTTTCCGATCAAATTAGCCATAGTGCTGGTTATTTCTGCCCTGTTTTTCCTCGTTATTTACGACAGCAGAAAGGTATCGTCTACCGGGGATCTGACGGGAGAAATTCTTTCCACTGCCAGAGTACAGTTTACACAGTTCCTCGCACTAATGGTGGCATTACTGATTCCGCTCTGGAACGGTGTTGCCGGTTTTCACGAGTCAGTAACCTTCTGGGCGGTTCTCGGGTCGGCGGCAGTAATACATCTACTCGATCTTACCGGGTTAAAGCTGGATCGCCTCTGGAGTTCTTGAAGAGGAAAAACTAGGCCCGGTACCGGGGAATACATTTATCTAACCGATGACTTATTAAGGTAATTGTTCCAGCTCAATTCTGTTTTCTTCTCCGCCCCAGTGGTAATCTTCTCCGTGGCACGTGAACAGAATTATCTGACAGGAGCTGGCTGCCTCTTTCAGATATTTTCTGGCGTATTTCATCCTCTTTTCGTCCGTATTTACCAGGCTGTCGTCAAAAATTACGGGAATTCTCGAATTGCCTCCTATCACTTCGGCCATCGACAGCCGGGTCAGGAAGGAAAGCTGTTCCCGTGTACCGAAGGAGAGCTCACCCTTTTCCGCGCTTGATTCTCTCCGCGTTCGGACAACGGAATCGGGCTGCATGTCGCTATCGAAGCGAACCTCTTCGTACCTCCGGTCCGTCATTTCCCTGGTTCTTGGCACTACTTTTTCCTTGATCGGTTCCAGGTACTTGCGGCTGGTTCTTTCCTTTGCTTCCTTCAGGGCAACGCGGAGCAATTCCTGAGACCTGACTTCCTTTTTGACAGATTTTAACTGTCTCTTCTTTTCTTCCAGTTCCTCTTTTTTCTCCCTGATTCTCTCGTGCAGGCCGTCAGCCGTGTTGCCGATTTCCCCCTGAAGCCGATTTATCTTCCTTTCCAATTGCCGCGTTTTCTCTTTGAGTTCCTCGACTTCTTCTTCCGTCTCTTCTATCGTCGTCTCAGTAACTTCCTCGCCCGAGGGCTTGATTCTCGAGGCCTCGTGCTCCAGTTCGTCTCTCCTGTCCCTGGCCTCGCCCCAGGCCCGGTCTAACTCCCTGTAAAGCTCACCGTTTTCTTCAGCACTCCGATCAAAGCTGGAACCGGGTTCCTGTTGGA
>CAZNVA010000174.1:0-2827 GCA_964576335.1 uncultured Thermotogae bacterium
GTATTCCCTAAAGTATACTCCGTTTTAATTAAACTAGCCAGCTTATTCCTAATTTGAGAAAGGGTTTGAGCCTGGAGGCGTCAAGTTATCGGGCGCTGTTACTTTTGCTTTATTTGCCGGTTTGTTTGTGAAAGAATAAATGAAATCATATCATATTGGATTGATAAATGAATACAATGATTGCAGATAACGGTTTCCCCGTGGTTGGCATTGGTGCTTCCGCCGGTGGTCTCCAGGCCATTAAAGGTTTATTGGCCGAGTTGCCCGTCGGCACGGAAGAGGAAGTTGCTTTCGTGATAATCCAGCACATGGACCCGGACCACGAGAGCGTAATGGCGTCCCTGCTGGAAAAGGTAACGGAAATGGAGATCCGGGAAATCAAAGACGGGCTGGAGATCGAGCCCAACTGTGTTTATCTTAACCCTCCCCGAAAGAAAATTGCGATTTCCGGCGGGAAGTTTCAAACCTCCGAATTTGATACGGAGGAAGTTCCAAAGCTTCCGATCGATCATTTCTTTCGCTCTCTCTCCGAGGAACTGGAGGAGAAGGCCATCTCTGTCGTTCTATCCGGGTCAAATGCTGATGGTTCGACCGGTTTAAAAGCGGTTAAGGCTGCCGGTGGTATGACACTCGCTCAGAAGGAAAGCCAGGCCCAGTACAGGGAGATGCCCCGCAGCGCTATTAATACGGGGTTCGTCGATTACGTCTTGCCCGTGGAAGAAATGGCGGACAAGATCTTCGATTACGTCCGCCATCCCTATATAGACACCCCGGCAGAAGCCAGTGTAAAAGACGAAAGCTTCGAAAACGTTCTCCCGGAGATATTTTCTCTAATCCGAAAGGAAATGGGGCACGATTTTGCAAATTACAAAACCACCACGATCCGCCGCCGGATCGAGCGGCGCATGGCGGTACATCAGATAGAAAGTATCTGCGACTATCACCAGTTTTTACGGGGAAATCGAACCGAAGTGAAGGAACTGTCCAAGGACCTGTTGATCACCGTAACTAATTTCTTTCGGGAATCGGAAACATTCGACTTCCTGAAAGAAAAAGTCCTACCAGGCCTGGTGGACAACAAACCGGCCGATTCGTCTCTCCGGATCTGGGTCCCCGGGTGTTCAACCGGCGAAGAGGCCTATACACTCGGGATGATCTTGACGGAAATCATGGAAGAGCAAGGAACCCGTTTAGACACGCAAATATTTGCTACCGATCTCGACGGGGGATCGGTTGAAATCGCCAGAAAGGGCGTCTACCCGGAAAGTATCGCTCCCGACCTCTCCGAGGAAAGGTTAAACCGGTTTTTTGAGAAAAAAGGTGAAAAATACAAGATTTCCGATCGGATTAGAAAGATGGTCGTTTTTGCCGAACACAACCTGATTGAGGACCCACCTCTTTCCGGGCTGGATCTGATCAGCTGCCGCAACGTGTTGATTTACATGAATAGGGAACTTCACGAGAAGGTAATCCCGACCTTTCACTACGCGTTAAACCAGGATGGAATACTGCTTCTGGGCACTTCTGAGAGTCCGGGAGAGTTCGCGGATCTATTCCAGCCGGTGGACAAGAGGAAAAGCATCTACCGGCGAAAAGAAACCCCGGGCAGAACCAGAGTTGCTCACTGGGAGTTCCCGTTTTCCGAGAGGGGAGCTCCCAGAACAAGGGATCCCGAAGCGGAAGCGTCAAATACGCCGGACGCCCGTAAGCTGGCCGAAAAGACGATTCTTAAAAAGTATAGCGACCCTGGCGTCCTGATAGATGAAAATTACAAAATTCACTACTTCCACGGTAATACGGAGAAGTACCTCGCTCCGCCGGAAGGAAGACCGGATATGAATATCCTCGATATGGCTCGCGGAAAGCTACGTTATAAGCTGACCGGCGCCATCAGTGAAGCGAGTAAAGGAGATAAATCCGCAACACGAGAAGGAGTAAGGGTAGAGTACAGTGGCGAGGAGTGTTTAATTGATTTGATCGTGGAGCCCGTCAACCGGAGTCCCGATGAGGGGAACCTTTACCTGGTTGTTTTTGAAGAAGTAAGCTCCGCCGTAGAGTCCACGGAGAAGGAAGGTCCCGAAAAAGGAGGGTCCGAAGGAGAAACCGAGGCGGCGGACCGGCGACTGGAAGCTCTGGAAAAAGAACTTAAATCGACAAAAGAGTCCCTGCGGGCGACTATCGAGGAGCTTGAGACCTCGAATGAAGAGTTGAAATCTCGTAACGAGGAACTGCAGGCTACCAACGAAGAACTGCGAAGCACGAACGAGGAACTACAAACCGCCCGGGAAGAAGCCCAGTCTTCAAACGAGGAATTGACGTCCGTCAACCAGGAACTGAAGGAAAAGATAGACCAACTCTCGCAGGCGCGGGACGATATGAAAAACCTGCTGGACAGTACGGAAATAGCGATTCTTTTTCTAGATACCGATCTTTGCCTGCGGCGATTTACGCCCGAAGCAACCGAGTTATTCAACCTGATCGAGTCGGATATAGGTCGACCCCTAACGGATATCAGTTCCAGGCTAGACGACCAAGACGTGATAGAGGACATGAATGGCGTTCTCGATACTTTACAGGAAGTAAACAGAGAAGTCGTCACTGAAGACGGTGACTGGTACGAGATGGAAATCATGCCTTACAGAACGACCGAGAACGTGGTCGATGGGCTCGTCGTAACTTTTAAGGATATCACGAAGGTCAAACGGGACCGCTTGAAAAAGTTGCGAAGGCTGGCGGCCGTGCTGGAGGATTCCAACGACGCCATCACGGTTTTCGATCTCGACGGGGATATCCAGGAGTGGAATACTGGAGCGGAAAATATGTACGG
>CAZNVA010000175.1:0-2811 GCA_964576335.1 uncultured Thermotogae bacterium
CCCGACGAGCTTCCTAATTGCTCCACCCCGCGATGTTTTATTTATTTTACTCCAGTCAGAGGATAATTCAAGTTGAGCCGGGTTTAATTATTAAATTATATGTATATCGATAGAGCCATAACTGCGTGGACTGATGCCGAAATAATTGTCAAAAGCGCCAGCCGACTGTGGTATTTAAGCGGGAACCTGGTTATCCGCTTTTTGTTGAGAACCATTACCAGGGAGGTAAGCAGAAGCAGGACGTAGGTAAAGATCCCCACGTAGGCGATAACCGGTAATCCCAGAAAGTAAGTGTAGGAAATCTGGCGAATTATTGACATTGTTATTATAGTATATAGTAGAGGGTCAATCGAATCAATAATCCAATAGGGCGGTGTTATAAAATGAGATGGTCAACCGTAAAACCAAAAGTGCAGCTATTATCCGTTATCATTTCACTCTTTTTAATCGTTTCTTTCGGGGTCAGCACAGTGACCGCGCATCCCCCGTCCAGTATGGAACTAAACTACGATCAGGCGGAAGGGGTCCTTGAGGTGACGATCACGCATAGCGTGGGGAACAGGTCCAGACATTACGTAGAAAGGGTCGTCGTGACCCGAAACGGAGAGACTGTACTGGAAAAGAATTATTCGGAACAGGAAGGAAGGTCGGAGTTTACGTATCGTTACAGTTTAGCCGCTGAAAACGGCGATACGTTCAGCGTAAACGCGGAATGTAACAGGTTTGGAGACCTGACGAAGTCATTAAAGGTGGAAGGGTTGCCGGTCGCGACCCCCGAGCTTTTCCACGGAAAGCTGAGCCCGGAAGCCGGAGGCCTTGACCTCGAAAACGGAGCAACCGGGGAATCAAGCGGAATTGCTGTTGTTTTGCTCCACCCCTCGCGCAACTCCCTTGAGTTCCTTCTGTCGTTTAAAGGTTTGAGTGGAACACCGACCGAAGCAGGTTTCTGGAGAGGAGACGAGGAAAAGCCGGAATCGATGGTATTGAGTATATTTGGTCAAAACGGACAATCGCTATTGGAGAACCCGGGGAAAAGCTCCGCCTTTATCAGTGGCGAGTGGAATCAATCGAGCCAACAGCCGCTCACCGGCGAATTAGTGGAGGACTTCTTGAACGGAAGGATTTACGTAAACGTTCGAACTGAAATGAATCCGGAAGGAGAAATCCGGGCCAGATTGGTGAAAGTCGAACGTTAGGTTCGGGGCTTTGTTGCTCGTCGGATTATTCAGGAAAAGTTAGACGAGTTGTAGAGAGGACGATTTAGAGGTGATGGTAAAAAAAGAATTGGAGCGGGCGACGAGATTTGAACTCGCGACCTACTGAATGGCAATCAGTCGCTCTACCGCTGAGCTACGCCCGCTCGTATAAAAAATACTAAAGTCCCCTCATGGTCTTTTCAAGTCAATCGAAAGCGTGGATTTACGGCGGGAGAAGCTAGGTTATTAACCCGCCGTACTCTTCCGCAATTTCCAAAAGGGGACTATTTTCCCCCTCAAGCTCAACCGGGGGGGTTCCCGGATAGGCTCGCAGAAAAGATTTGAGGGTGGTCGGGTCCTCCGTCTTTATTCCCGTGGGGGCTGCCGACCCGAGCTGAAGAAAAACTCGTGATAATTCCTCTTCCAGCTTCTCTTCCGAGCGACCTTCGGCGTTGATTTCCATCAGACTGACTTTTTCCGGGTCCTTGAGTTTTCTGATTCGCTTTAATTCGTCGCTCGGTACTTGGAACTTGTCGAATTCATTGACGTCCGCTGCGCTTACTACTTTCGCATTACTGCTGAAGTACTTTCCTTCTTCCGGGGGTTTTCCTTCCCGGGGTCCACCGTAATCCGATGCCACTTCCGCGAGGGCTCGCGTGAAACCGGGGGCGCTGCCACAGCAGGAACCGACTCCAGCTAAATCGGGCAGACCGGGTTTTATATCTTCCAGGTACTCCTCCGGGGTCAGGTCGTAAACTGCCTCGCCGTCTTTCAGTTCCGGGTCGCCGGCGTTTGCCTCCGCGAGCAGGGGCCTGGCCGTAAATTCGCTGTAGGTAGATATCAAATCCGGGTAGTAACTCGGGCCCGTGCCGCAATTCATGGCCAGGACGTCGGCACCGAGGTGGTCCAGGGTTACTGCTCCCGCTGACGGCACGACTCCATAGGACGTTCTGCCTCGTTCCCCGTAAGAAAGAGAGCTAATTACCGGTAACTCCACCTGGCTTGCGGCCAGGAACGCCGCCTTTGCTTCTCGCAGAGATTCCATAGTCTCAATTATGATCCAGTCCGCTCCGCCACTTTTTAACCCTCTCGCCTGATTCAAAAAGGCCTCGTAGAAGTCGGAAAAGTGGTGATCGCCGAGCGGGACCAGCGTTTCGCCCGTAGGGCCAATGGAGCCGGCTACGAACCTGCCATCCGGGGAACCACCGGCAAACTCCTTTATGGCTTTTCGGGCAAGCGAAGCCCCTTTTTCATTTATCTCCCTGGATCTGTGCTCGTAATTCGATCGACCGAGTCTGATTTCATTGGCGGAAAAAGTATTCGTCGTCAGGAACTCCGCTCCTGCCTTCAGGTAATTCAGATGAATCTCCTGGATCAATTCCGGCTTGTGTAAATTCAGAACTTCGGTCAGGCTCTCGTCGGACCCGGAGGCCCGCTTCTGTACTTCAGTGCCTATTGCGCCGTCAAAAACCCTGAGCCCTTCGCTCTTTTCGAATTCCATTATCTCACCTGCGATATTCTATACTTGAAACGTGCCGTAATTCAAGACGAGTTCCGGTTTCTATTATTTGGCGCTGGTTACTGTTTGATGTATATCCGGGCTCGGTTAGTTTGA
>CAZNVA010000176.1:0-2763 GCA_964576335.1 uncultured Thermotogae bacterium
CGCCCTCGGGGGAACCCGGGGGCGCAAAACCACGGGTCCAATCAGGTTTGCTGGGTTTATTTAGACGTAATATCTATTTCTTTCGTGACCGATACGTCGTTTCCGTCATTGTCCTTTACCGTCAGCGTGACTTCATAGGTCCCGGCTTCCTTGTAGCTATAAGATACGATTTTTCCGGTATCATCCACCTCTCCGTCCCCGGTAAAGTCCCACTCGTAACTGGTAATCTCTCCGTCCGGATCCTCGGAAAGCCCACCCGAGAAGTTAATCTGGACGCCTATTCCGTTGACTCCGCGAGAGTAGGCGAAGTCCGCCTCTGGCGGCTGGCCGAAAACGATCTCCCGCGGCCGCTGGAAGCTTCCTATTTCTATCTCTTTGGTTTCTCCCCCGGCCAGCGTAAACGTCATCTCGGCCTCCCCGGTCGTTATCTCGGATCTCGGCGGTAGCGTGTCCTCATTAAGCGTCAGGCTGTACTCCCCAGGTGGAAGACCCCGGAAGTTGATCTCACCATTGTCTGTCGTGAACCTTTCCTCTTCCAGGTCCTCACCCTGTAACGTAAACCCTACTTCGCTCAGTCCCCCTTCTCCCGTATCCCGCGCCCCGTTTTCGTTTTCGTCCGAGAAGACGCTGACTTCTATCTCGGATAGCTCAGCAAGAGGAATGTTAACGGTGTTTTCTTCCCCGCTTTCAACTTCGACTTTTTTCGGTAATTCAGTCAAAACCCCGTATTCCGACGGGAGGTCATCCAAGGTAACTTCGTAGGTCCCGGGGGCAAAGGGCGGGAACTTGAAGTAGCCGTCCTTGCCGGTTGCCACTGAGGTGTTTTCTACGATCAAGACCAGATCGGGGACTCCTTCCTCCCCTTCGTCCTTTTTCCCGTTCTCGTTCTCGTCGACGAATACATTACCATCTACCCTGCCCTTAGTAATCAGGAACTTAAGCGGCATGTCGTATTCGTAGGTAAAGTTCAAAGTCCCACCAAAGTCAATTTCACCCTCTCCAATCGACGCATCCGCGTCCAGGGAAAACTCCAGGTTGTCCGACGGACTGACGGTGCTATCCAGGCCGAAGCTCATCGAATTGGCCCTCTTAGTCATGGACAAACCAACGAAAGGTTCACCCGAGGTCTCCAGCGTAAAGGAAGTAGAGGTCGAAGAAGAGACCCTTTCCTCGGCCGTCAGGTTCTGGGTTAGGCCGTTCGAAAAACCTGCAGTGAAATTGATTCCCTCATAAGAAAAACCAATCGACTGATCCATGTTGAAGTTCTCTAAGGTCTGGCCGGAAAGGTTGTTAGTCCTTATCTCGAGAGATGCCCCCAAGGAGAACTCCACGTAGTCGTATCGGTAAAGAAAGGATCCAGTTACGCTCTGACTGCTTTGATCCAGGTCCGGGTCCTCGGTGACGTCTTTTCTGTTCGAAAGGGTGGCGGAACCGGAAAGGTTAAACACCCGGTTCTCCTGCTCGGGCCAGCCACCAGTGGTGCCCAGAAGATCCAGACTGGCGTTGGCAGAGAGCCGGTCCGTCAGTATCGTGGATCGGGTCTGGACGTCGTTTGGAGTCTGGAGGTAATAGGAGTAGTTCAGGGTCTGGTTGTAGTTCTCGCCGGATGCATTTTCGGAAAACCGAAAACCCTTGTCTCCGGCGTCGTTACCGGCAAAATCCGGCCCGACGAAGAAGGCCTCTCCCTCAAGGGTAATCGGTTCGAACCCCACCTGGCCGTACCCCCTGTATGCCTGTCCGTACTGCCCGCCATCCGGGGTATAGCCTGCCTCGAGTTCGACCTCCCCGGCGTTACCGGCCCCTTCACCGTTACCGGCCTCTTCACCGTTACCGGCCTCTTCTCCGTCAAACTCCGCTACAACCGTCCCCGTCAGGGAGTATTCCCCCTCCCCCGTTTCCAGGTTGGCGAAGTTCCCGGCCAGGTAAAGGCTATCCCTGTCGTAGCTCAGCCGCCCGCCGCTATCGCTCAGATTCCCTGATGCATCGATTAGCGAAAGGTTGAAGTCGCCGGCATTGATAGTAGCGGATATTCCCCGACCCGATTTCGACATGAAGTTGCTGAACGTGAGCCCGACTCCTCCCGTATTGATCCGAACTTCCTCGTTGCCCCAGTTGAGGGCGTTCCATTCGACGTCGTTTTCGGTGTAAAGATTCGAGAGGCCGAAATCGAAGTATAGGTTACCGTTTCCGAGTTCCCCGTCGGCTATCAGGTTCAAGCTACCCGTCGGTTCTTCTCCCCCCAACCCCCTCTCAAAAGATCCCTCAAGCCGCGCCGGAAGGATGGCGTAAAGCTCCCCTCCGACGGCTTGAGGGGAAGGGGGGAGGATCCTTGTGTAGACTGTTCCCTCGGCAACTATTTCGTCATCCCGGGTGGAAGTCGCGGTAAGGGTAACCGGGTCCCTGCCGGGTACGGCGTCATCCGGCACGTAGAGCTCCACCTCGACTTCCTTGCTTGAACCGGGAAAGAGATCGAGAGATTCCGTGGAGATATTCGTAACCCAGTCGTGACCGGAATCCGCCTCGATCTCGAAGGTATCCGTGACGTTACCCGTGTTTTTCACCGTAAATACGTAACTCAGCGTCGAATCCCGACCAACGGTCTTCGCGGCCGGGGTCGAAACGGAGACCTCCTGCACTTCCGTCACCGTGACCGTGGCCGTTCCGGTATACGTATCGCCATCGTAGGAGGCCTCCAGCTCCACCGGGTGACCCCCGGCCTCTGCCGTAGCCGGGACCTGGACGGTGACGAATATCGATTCGCTA
>CAZNVA010000177.1:0-2725 GCA_964576335.1 uncultured Thermotogae bacterium
TAACCCATTACCATGACCACTATTCCGGCTCCAGCCAGAAGTTCTGCCTGGCCTATGGTTCTTTCCTCTTCCGGCTCGGGTGTTGGCTGCTCCTGCTCTTCCATTAGAGTCTTTACACTACCGGACGTGGATAGACCTGATTCGCCCGAGTCGTTAAACGCGGAAACTTCGTATGAATAGGCCTGATTCGCGTTTAATCCGGTGTCGACGTATCGCGTCGTATCGGGACCGAGCGTGGCTATCCGCTCGCCGTTCCTATAAACCCTGTAACCGGACTCGTTGTCGGCATTATCGTTCCAGTTCAACCTTATCCGGGTCTGAGATAGGGGCGTGGCCTTCAGATTACCCGGAATCGCGGGGATGGACTTGAGGGTCATCGTACAGTTTCGGTTGGTTTCCTTCGATTCGCCGCTGTTATTAAAGGCTACGACCTGGTAGCAATAGCGGGTCTCGCTATCAAGGTTTCCATGCACGTAACTCGTAGTATTCGACCCAACGGTAGCCACACGGTTTCCGTTTCTGTAAATCCTGAACCCATCCTCGTTATCGGAGTTATCCCGCCATGTCAGCTCTACCTCCATCGGAGAAACCGTCTCGGTCTCCAGCCTTCCGGGAGCGGCAGGTATCTGAACCGGGGTATTCACGCTTAATCCGGAGGAAAAAGCGGATTCTCCCGCTTCGTTGAACGAGGATACCTTGTAGGTATAAGCGGTACCTCCGGTAAGTCCGGTATCAACGTAACTCGTCGTATTTGGATCCAGTTCCGCTATCCCTTTGCCATTTCTATATATCCTGAAACCGTCCTCCTTGTCAGAGTTGTCCTCCCAGGTCAGCTTGATTTCCGTCGGGGAAAGCGCTTCCGAGGAAAGCCCTCCGGGGGCAACTGAGACTTCAACCGGGGTCGTGACTGACAGGCCGCCCGTGGTGGACGATTCCCCACCTTCATTGAAAGCGGCAACGCGATAGGTGTAGTTCGTCTCACCCTCGAGGCCAGCATCGCTATAACTGGTCACGTTCGATCCGACAGTGGCGATTTCCTCGCCGTTTCTGTAAATCCGGAAGCCGTCCTCGTTATCCGAGTTGTCCTGCCAGGTTAGCTCAAGCTGGTTTGGAGATATAACGCGGGAAGATAGCCCCCCGGGAGACGATGGTGCTTCAACCGGGGTCGGGGTTTCGATTCCGGTACTGACACCGGTCGAGGACTCTCCCGACTCGTTGAAAGCAACAACCCTGTAATTATAGCTTGTACCTGGCTGGAGTCCGGTATCCGTATAGCTGGTCACGTTCGCCCCCACAGTGGCAATTTCTTCTCCGTTCCGGTAAATCCGGAAGCCGTCCTCGTTATCCGAGTTGTCCTGCCATGTTAACTCAACCTCGGTTGATCCTATCATTCCGGAAGAAAGATTTCCGGGAGAACCGGGAAGCTGAACGGCCGGTTCTTCTGCCGGTTCGGCAGGTACTTCATCTGTTCCGCCCGCCCCATTTACCCTGAAGTAAGTTCTGTAGTTTTTACAGCAGTTCAGGGTAATACGGATGTAACCCCTACCCTCTCCGACCCTTTCTCCGGCATCATTTACCCCATTCCAGCTCCAGGACCATTCATCAGCACCCCTTGGTATGGTATCGACATCACTGTCTGTATAGATAAGTTCGTAATCGTGTTCGAAAAGGGGTTTGAAGTGGACTTCTACCTTATCCACCTTGTGTTCGAAGTCCCTGAGGTCCGAAAGGTTAATCACCACTTCTTCTCCATTGTCGTAGGCATCTTTGCTGGTGGTCAAAGAATCGTACCTTTCGGGACAGTAACTTTTTTGTGTCTCTTCCCAGACAGGACAACCGTTACGGTAGGTGTAATTGGGGTTTTGTTCTTCCTGAGAAAGGGGAGCAACCGTTACCAGCAGACCAACGAGTAAAGCAACAAAAACCAGTGCAGAACCTAAATATCTGCGCATTTTGCCACCTCCAAAGGGGTGCTTGCCTTTTTAGAAAAAATTTTCAAGACTTGTTCAAAATCTAAAATATTTATAATTGCTAACCCATTTTTTTCACTATAAAATATATAATCGATAAAGTCTACAAGCAATTAAATCGTAATCCTCCGTGTTCAGTAGGTTTATTGGATTACGAGTTGAAATCTGTTTTACACGACCGAAAACGAATTATCAGTTAATTTCTCAACCACCGTGCTAAGTCAAGTTTTACGTAAGTATAACAACCAAAGGGATTTTAATTCCTTTTTCCACGCTAATCCAGCACGGGTTTCATCTGTATCCTTCTGATGTCACTCTTTCCGATCGGACATTTTTCCTTTTAAGCACTACCACTTGATCATATTCCCTTTGTAATTACAGAAACGGGGGTCTTCGAGAATTTTCCATGGCGAGATGGGACTTTAAACACTAAAATTAAATATAGACGTAAATACGAAAAACCAAAGCGAGGTAATAACATGAACGAAGACAAAGGTTTGATTCAGCTTGCAGTAGAAGCTCGAAAGGAGGCTTACGCCCCTTATTCGGAATTCCCGGTGGGTGCTGCTCTCCTCACGGAAGAAGGGGAGACTTACACTGGAGTCAACGTGGAAAACGGAGTCAATGACCTCTCGATCTGTGCCGAGAGAGTTGCGTTATTCAAAGCGGTTTCGGAAGGAGCCAGAGATTTCTCCAAACTGGCGGTCGTCTGCGAGGGCGAATACTGTAAACCCTGCGGCGCCTGCCGGCAGACT
>CAZNVA010000178.1:0-2723 GCA_964576335.1 uncultured Thermotogae bacterium
AAGGGAAGGAGGAATCGCAAAGCCACGGCTGTCGGGGATTGGTGCTATACCCCCGCAGTCGAGACGCGAAAGGGCAATTTTCCTCCTCCCCCCTATCGTTATTCAGGCCACCGCAAGCTATAGGATTCGAAAAGAACAATAACTCCCATTGATCCAATTTTAGTATAATGGAAACGAATCCATTTGCAAACGGCCCTGATTCAACCCGTTTTCCGTAAGCCGATCACAGGTTTACTATTTCAACTTCCATATCTTCCAGTTCCACGGTTGCCACGGTTCTCCTCCCCGTGACCAGGCCACAGACCTCGCCCGGGTTAAGCACGAACGGGTCCCCTTCCTGGAGTTTTACTTCGTGCGTGTGACCGTAGATGACCAGATCCGGAACGGTACTCGCCTCCAGAGCTTCGATCAACCTGGGCTGGTGCATCAGGACGATCTCCTTACCACCCAGCTCCATCCGGTGCGGCCCCCGTTCGATCCGCCCGACGTCCTCCTCCTCAAATCTCTGGCGGAGGAACAACTTATCGCCGTCGTTGTTTCCAAAAACACCAATCAATTCGCTATTCAGCCGGGATAATGGTGCCGCGGTCAGGGGCGAAATGAAGTCGCCGGCGTGCAGAACTTTGTCCACTTCCTGATCGTTGAAGAAGTCAACTGCTCTATCGAGCAGATCCAGACTTTCGTGGCTGTCGGACATTACGCCGATCGTTTCTACGCTATCTTCTCCCATCGTATCACCACCTCAGTTACTCCAGTTCTCTCCTGTAACGGCCCAGCGCCAGAAGCGGGAAGTAGTGACGGTAAAGGACGTAACCGATGTAGAAATCGCCGGGAAAGCCCGTACCGGTATAGTTCTTTTCCTCCCAGGTGCCTTCTTCCGTCTGATGTTCGAGCAGGTACTCGACTCCGCGTCTGGTAGCCGGGTCATCGACCTCTCCGGCTGCAATCAAGCTAATTAAAGACCAGGCGGTCTGGGAGGGGGTACTTTCCCCTTCTCCGGCCAGCTCGGGATTAGAGTAAGATTCCACGGTTTCGCCCCAGCCCCCGTCGTCGTTCTGGTGTTCCTTGATCCAGTCCACGGCTTTTCTGACGTAGGGTTTGGACATGTCCTCGCCGATTTCCTCCAGTGCTGGAAGGACGCAGCCCGTTCCGTAAATGTAATTTACGCCCCAGCGACCAAACCAGGAGCCGTCCTCGTTCTGCTTCTCCCGAAGGAACTCGTAACCTCGCCTTACGGGCTCGTCGGAAAGGTCGAAGCCCTGACGGCCGAGCATCTCCAGCACGTGCGCCGTCACGTCCGAGGTCGGGGGGTCGATCATCGCACCGAAGTCCGCAAAGGGGATCTCGTAGAGGAGCTCGTTGTCGTTGTTCCGGTCAAAGGCACCCCAGCCACCGTTGGAGGACTGCATGGCCAGCAGCCAGTCAATCGCTCGGTCCATCGCCGCCGATTTCTGCCGTTCCGAATCCCCGAGGTCGATCTCGTCCAGAGCTATTACTGCTTCAGCGGTATCGTCGGTATCCGGGTAGTTTTCGTTGGCAAACTCAAAGGCCCAGCCCCCGGGCTCGACGTCCTCCTTGACGTCAACCGCCCAGTCTCCCTTTTCTCTTATTTCCTGTTCGAGCAGCCAGTTTCCGGCTTTCCGGATGGAATCGTCGTTCTCGGGGTAATCCGACTCGGCCAGGGCGATAATTGCCCAGATCGTGTCCCAGACGGGCGATACGCAGGCCTGGAGCTTCTTTTCTTCTCCCTTTTCCTGTGAGAAGGAATCCAGTCCTTCAATACCTTTTTCCATCACGGGGTCGTCCAGAGTATAGCCGAGGGTATCGAGCGCGAGCAGCGAGTAAACCCAGGGAGGTTGAATTCCACCCCAGCTCCCGTCCTCCTCCTGCCTTTCGAGAATCCATTCCTCGCACTTCTCAATTGCCTTTTTCCTTCCCGGCTGCCATGGCAGTTTATGGTAGTACTTCAGAGCGTCATCGGCTATCTGAAATAGCTTCGCCCAGGAGAAAAGCGAGTAATCGTCTTCCTCGTCTTCTTCTGCCGATACTCCTTCCCAGTCTTCAGGATAGAGTTCGGAAAGCTGTTTATCTTCCGGCAGGTCATGTACGGGTCGCTTGCTTAACACGATCAACAATGGTACTATCGTCCCTCTAGCCCAGGAACCAAACTCGTAGATGTTGATCGGGAACCAGTCCGGGAAAAATATCAGCTCGGGCGGCATCGCGGGCACGTCGTCCCAGTCCCAGATTCCAAACAGGCTAAGCCATATCTTCGTAAATACCCGGGCTTCCGGTATTCCACCCCGGTCCATTATGAACTCCCGCGCCTCGACCAATTCCTGGCTCTCCGGAGATACCCCGGCCAGCCTCAATGCAAAGTAACATTCTATGGTAGTGGAAAGGTTGCCCTTTCCGTTAGGAAATATGTTCCAGGAACCGTCGTCGAGCTGCTTGCGCTTCAGGTAATTTACTATCTTTTCCCACTCTTCCTCGTCCTCGATGCCGAGGTACTTAGTCAGCATCAGGTGTTCGGCTTCAATCGTCGGGTTGCTCTTGAAATCCCCCTGCCAGTACCCCTCGTCTTCCTGAATGTCAAACAGGTATTCCTGTGCGGAGTCAATCACGCTATCAACTTTTTCGCCTGGGAGCGTTTTTTCCACAGTACTTCAACCTCCTTTTTTCGATAGTACATTGATGCTTATTTATCGTAGTTAATGGGTCTT
>CAZNVA010000179.1:0-2717 GCA_964576335.1 uncultured Thermotogae bacterium
CCTTGAAATAAATAGGTGCGGTGGCCGAAAATAGGTCGACGGAGGTCAATTGGAGGAGCAGTCGGGTCAATTCCGATCCATTCCTACCACTTCTCACGGAAACTCAAGTCCTTAGCTTCGCAAAAAGGGGGGACAATGAGAAATAACTACGACTACCAGCAACTTCTCTTGAATGGAGATCTTTCCGAAATCGATCCGCTGGTTGATGAGCTGATAACGGCCGAAGAAGAAAGGCAGGCCCGGAAACTGATAATGATACCATCGGAGTCCGCTTCCCCGTTGCCTGTCCGGGAGGCCCTGGGCTCTGTCTTCAACAACATTTATGCCGAGGGCTACCCGCGGGACGTCATGCGGGAGGAGCTGGAGGAGAACCTGAAAGATCTGGCTCACCAGTTCACCCATTACCGTCGTTACGGAAACCGCAGGTTTTACAAAGGGACCGAAATGGTTGATCTAGTGGAGAGCCTGGCGGGAATTCGGGCCAAACAGGCTCACGCGACTGAGGAAGTACCGCCCGAGGAGGTCTACGTCAACGTTCAGCCGCTTTCGGGATCTCCGGCCAACCTGGCAATCTACGATAGCTTCGTCGAACCCGGCGGTACGGTCATGGGGCTGGCCCTGGAGGAAGGTGGGCACCTGACGCACGGCAGCGAATTCAACTGGACCGGTCAAAACTACGACATCGTGCCTTACTCTACTGACCCGGAGACGGGTCGGCTGGATTACGACCGGATCCGGGACCTGGCGCTAAAGAACAATCCGGAGATGATCATAGCCGGCTACACTTCCTACTCCTGGGCGCCGGACTGGGATAAATTCAGCGAGATAGCGGAGGAAGTCGGGGCCACTTTGCTGGCAGATATTTCCCACGTGGCCGGGATGTCGATCGCCGGAGCTTACCCGAGCCCGATAGGGAAGGCCGACGTCGTCATGCACACCACCCATAAGACCCTGGCCGGACCGAGGGGAGCGGTCGTCCTCACTACGGAGCGAGAAAAGGCGGAGGCCGTGGACGAGGCGATCTTCCCCGGAATGCAGGGAGGACCGCACCCTAACAAGTTTGCCGCGACCGCCGTCGCCTTCAAGATAGCCCAGACGGAAACCTATCAAAAGCTCCAGCACCAGACGGTAAAAAACGCGAAGGCCCTCGCGGATGCTCTGCAGGGAAGGGGCCTGAAGCTGGCGTACGGGGGCACGGACACTCACCTCGTCGTTATCGATCTGAAGGAACTGGAAAGGCAACTCGACTACACCCTGATCGGCGAAGTCGCCTCCCGGATACTTGACGAAGTGCGGATAGTGACTAACAAGAACACGGTTCCAGGGGACGTAAGTGCCGCCAGAACCCACGGAGTTCGTCTGGGGACACCCTGGCCAACCCAGAGGGGCATGAGGGAACCGGAGATGCGGGAGATCGCTGACGTGATTGCCGATACCCTGTTTGGTCTAAAGTCCTCAAAAGCCGTAGGGAAAAGCAGTCTGCTCTCCCGAGATAAGATAGACCTCGACCTGATGCTGGCCTCCCGGGAGAGAATTGCGAGCCTGCTGGAGGAGTTTCCGCCTTACCCGGAACGCGATGAGACGTACCCGGAATACTATCCCCGCGAGATGGGGGACTTATCGGAGCCGCTGGCGGTAAGTGGAGAGGCTGGTGCCGAAGTTCGGGACTGGCCCCGGTCCGGTCTAATCGAGGTAAAGGGACATAGACCGACCGCCTTTCTCGACCAGTTGACCACTCGAGATATCCGTGGTCTCGACGTGGGTGAAGGCAAGAGCGCAGTACTGCTTGAGGCGAATGGAGACGTCCTGGACAGGGTAGAGGTAATCAGGGAAAGCGATACAGAGGAGACGAGCTACCTCGTTTTGACAACTCCGGAGCGGACGGATCGAGTCCTAAACTGGTTCTGGGGTATGTCGGACGGGACGGTCACCTTCGATAAGGATGACTGCATGAAGAAGGTCGAAGGGCCAGTCAAGGTCTACGATCTGGTGAGGGGGGACTCGGTTCCGGAAAACCAGATGGCTTTTGGACCCGTGGAGACCGAAAGCTGCCTTGGGTTTCAGGAGGGGATCGGCGAAATTTCTCCGGGGGAATCAGTGAACTTCTCGCGGGAAGGCCTTCAGTTTACCTGTTACCGCTCGGAAACGAATCCGGAAAAGAGCTACTTCTGGGCCGAGCCGGACGAACTACAGGAGCTGGCGGAAGCAATCGAGCCAGTGCCGGCGAAGAGAAACGATCGGGCCGGTGAACCGGGTTTAAATCTCTACCGGGAAAACGAAGCCCTCTTCGATTTGACCCGTCCCTACTTCGTCGGACAAAGCAAGCTGGAAGAGGAGCTTTCGGACTCCCGGCGTCTCCCGGAAGCTGAAAAAGTCTTCACCTACGAGCCCGAGGAAACCGAGGAACCGGAAAGATCTACTTCATTGCTGGAAAAACACCAGGAGCTTGGTGCGAGGATAGTCTCCTTTGAGGGCTGGAAAATGCCCCTCTGGTTTAGCTCGATCAAGGAAGAGCACCGGGCGGTTCGCGAGACTGCCGGACTCTTTGACGTCGGCCACATGGGGATATTCGAAGTTAAGGGGGAGAGAGCGACCCAGTTTACCAACCTCGTATGTTCCAACTACGTCCGCGGGATGACAGACAAAACCGTCCAGTATAATTACTTTCTGGACCCGGAAGGACGAGTTATGGAGGACCTCATGGTCTACCGGTTAAA
>CAZNVA010000180.1:0-2680 GCA_964576335.1 uncultured Thermotogae bacterium
CGAACGGACATACCTGTCCGTTGCTTTACTCGGTTCTGGCGGATAAAGGGTATTATCCCAGCGAGGAACTGGATCATTTCCGGGAACTAGGTGGCCTGCTGCAGGGCCATCCTTCCACTGCGAAGGGGATACCGGGGGTAGAGTTCTCTTCCGGTTCGCTCGGTCACGGCCTCTCCTTTGCTACGGGTGTTGCCCTTTCGGGCAGGCTGGATAATCGGGATTACAAAACCTACGTCTCGATCTCCGACGCCGAGTGCCAGGAAGGCCAGACCTGGGAGGCAGCCGCGGTGGCTCGCGATAAGGAGCTGGGCAATCTATGTGCGGTTCTGGACTACAACGACAGCCAGATAGACGGTAAGGTAAGCGAAATCATGGACGTCGCGCCGCTCGTCGAGAAGTGGGAAAGTTTTGGCTGGCGAGTAATTGAAATAGATGGCCACGATTACGATCAGATAAGGGACGCGTACGAAACCTTTATCGAGGAGAGTTCTCCGGAGGGTAAACCGACTGTTATCGTCTCGAATAACGTACTCGGAAAGGGTGTCTCCTTCATGGAAGGGGATCCGGGCTGGCACCATGGAGTGCTGGACGAGGAACAGATGGAACAGGCCCTGGAAGAACTGGGAGTAGAAGGTTAAGCCGATTTTCGAGCTTATTGTGAAAAGTAAATAAAAAGGGCCAACCCGATCGGGTTGGCCCTTTTCTCTTTTTTTTAGAAAAGTTCTCTTATCTAGCTCGAATTCTCGTTTTCTATTTCGAACTGGATCGGCGGCTGACCAGGAGCCTCGTAAATCAAGTGATAGTACTCCGAAGATTTCCTTGCCTCAAAGGCTATTTTGCCACGAGATATCTCGCCCTGGTTCAGGACGTCGCTCTGAAAATATCCTTCTAGTGCCGAAGTAGCCAGGCTGACCGTCTGTGTTCTGCCCGTGCTTTCCTCAAGCTTGAAGTTCAGTGATTTGGACGGATACTGGTCGTCCTCCAGGGCCCTTACGGTTACGGTAACTACCACAAACTGTCTTCCCGCCTCGGATTGCCAGTCACCAATTGATTCCATTAGCTCGGCTTCCTGTAAAGTTAGCCTGACGGCATCGTTGCCGGCGGATTCCCCGACGTAGTAAGTGGCCGGATCCACGGTGACCGACGTTTCGGCCGTGGCTTTACCGTCCCTGTCGTCGGTAACGGTCACTCTGACCGTATAGTCACCCGCGCTTTCAAACCTGTGGCTGACCGTGGAGCCCGAGCTGGTGCTCCCATCTCCGAATTCCCACTGGTAGGATCGAATCTCGCCGTCGGGATCGCTTGATTCTTCGGCGGAGAATTCAACTGTTAACGGAGCCGTTCCCGACTGTGTACTTGCCGATATTGCAGCGGAGGGAGTCTCGTTTTCCGGAGGCGGCGCCTGAACGTTTATCGTAGTCGTATCGGTTGCCGTTAAATCGTCACCGTCTACTACCTCTAGTTCGGGGTTGTATTCTCCCGGTTCCTCGTAAGTATGTTCGATTACGTTTAGAAGATCGGTGCCTGAGGTGGAGCTGCCGTCGCCAAACTGGAGGTTGTACTCCTCTATCACTCCGTCCGGATCTTCCGAACCGGAGAGGTCAAAAGAGACAGTCAGCGGGGCCTCTCCTTCTGTCGGCTCACCGGAAAGATTGGCCGTTGGACCGCTTGGTTCCACCGTAACGGATCCGGTAGTAGTAGCCGTCGAACCATCGTTATCCGTTACCGTCAGGGTTATCGTATATTCCCCGGTGTTTTCGTAAGTATGATCTATCGCGCTGCCGTTTCCCGTCGTTCCGTCCCCGAATTCCCATTCGAATTCGTCTATTATTCCGTCCGGGTCCTCCGAATTTCCAGCATCAAAACTGACCTGCAGAGGAGCTCCCCCTGTACTCGGATTTGCGGAGAAGGAAGCGGTAGGTGCCTTGTTCGAATTGCAACCATTCAAGCTGAAAATCAACAGTGCAAACAATAGAACCAGACTGGCGTACTTTCCGAATTTTCTCATGGGTACCTCCTGGATTGGTGGGCCCTTGGTTTAATCTCGTTCCACTCGGTAAGTATTATTATAAGTCATTTGCCTTAGGATAACATACTAAGGATCGGATATTCAAATGATAACTTAAACTCAATTGAGTTAAACTTACTTATATGTGGAAAATTTGACGGTTATAGGTATGGGGAATTCTATTGGAGAACCTGCTCTATTCGTCCCACCCGTTTTCGCCGATCAGGGGGAGGAAACTACAGTAGGTACTTTCTTGTCTCGTTATTTCGCCGTCCGTTTTTTTTAACAAAGTCAACCTTTGTTGTCTGCGGCCGCCGACGGGTAGAACCATTCTGCCCCCGTCTTTAAGTTGACCTACAAACGGCTCCGGTACTTCCGGTACCGACCCGGTGCCGAGTATCCTGTCAAAAGGGGAAAACTCTTCCCAGCCCTTCGTCCCGTCCCCCTCCCGGTAGTGGATGTTCTCCAGCCCGAGCTTTTCATGGACCTTTTTTGCCTCCTCCAGCAGGCCTCCTTTTCTCTCGATCGTAAATACTTCTCCCGCAAGTACTGCGAGGATCGCGGTCTGAAAACCAGAGCCGGTCCCGATTTCCAGTACGGAATCTTCCGACGTGGGATTCAGGGTGTCGGTCATCAGCGCAACTATGTAGGGTTGCGATATCGTTTGGCCGC
>CAZNVA010000181.1:0-2675 GCA_964576335.1 uncultured Thermotogae bacterium
ATTGGCTGGTAAAGAAAGAACCTCCAGAAAGAGACCTGGAGGTTCTTTCTCTAACTAAGTCTCAGAACTTAAAAAAGGGGTTCGATATTATTCGGAACTCCCCAGTTTCGAGATTACTTTTTCCCTTCCGAATAATCCCTGAGGTCTGAGTAATAGAATTGCGTCGAGCAGTATTCCCATAAGCAGCATTCTGACGAATCCGGCCTGGCTCGTTATGCCCGAGGGGAGAAAGTCAATCAGGAATTCGCTGCCTATCCATACACCCCAGACCACGAACGCACCGAGGACTACCCCCTTATTGCTACCCGTTCCGCCCAGAAGTATCATCAACCAGACGATAAACGTCGCCATCAGCGGGGTAAACGCACTGGGGCTGATAAAACCTATATAATGTGCGTAAAGCGCTCCGGCCACACCCATAATCATCGAGCCAAAGACAAATGATTGCATTTTCACGTTCCAGCTATCCTTCCCCGACATCTCTGCCATTTTTTCGTCCTCTCTAACCGCGTTCAGCACTCTGCCCCAGGGAGACCGCACCCCTATTTCCGTCAGGCGATAAAAGAAATATAAAAGTACCCCTGCGATCCCCAGATAAATCCATTCCGATAAGTCAGCCCCGACCAGACCCTGGGCCGGCTTTGGTATGCCCCTTATTCCCCAGACACCGTTTGTAAGCCACTTCTCGTTCTTTACTACCAACCGGATGGTTTCGGAAATGGCCAGCATGGAAATTGCAAAGAAACCGCCACGTAACTTCAAAGCCGGGAAGGCAAGTAGGTAAGCCAGCAATCCGGAAATAACTACAGCTCCCAGGAGACCAACTATGAAAGGCATGCCAAATCCGCCGAGATAATCGGGGGAAAAGTTGGTAGTCAGTATTGCTGACGTATAGGCACCTACGAAGTAAAAGGTTCCAATACCGAAGTTCATCAACCCCGTAAAGCCCCACTGCAGATTGAGGGCCAGCGCGGCTATTCCGTAGGTGCTTGCCATGATCAGGTAGGAAATGAAATAGCTTAGCATTTTTTCACTCTCCCGTTCCGAAAATCCCTTGAGGTCTGAATAAAAGAACTATAACCATCAAAACAAAAGCTATTGCGGGTTTATATGCCGTCATTAGTACGTCGATGTTTAAGGAATTAAAGAGGTTCTGGAGGACGCCCGTAAGCATTTCCTGAGCCACTCCGATAATCATCGCTCCGACCATTGCCCCCCAGATGTCACCTACGCCGGCAACCACGACCGCGACGAATATAGGGATTAGAATGTTCCAGCCCATGATGGGGCGCAATTGAACTTCGATTCCGTAAAGTACTCCGGCCGCGGCTGTCAGAGAAACTGCGATTATCCAGGTCCAGTTTACTACCTCTTCGGTATTTATTCCCGTGACCCTTGCCAGGGTTTTATTGTCCGAAGCCGCCCGCATTGCTTTGCCTATCTTTGTCCGTTTTAGGAAGAGGTAAACCACCACGACAAGAAATAGCGCCGTACCGACGATGAAGAACTCGTCTGGTTTTATCGTAATCCCCAGGGGATAGCGATTTGCCATCTGCAGGCCTCCGTAGTACTGCGCCTGGGGCCCCCAGACCAGCCGGATAATTGACCTTAGTATAAATGCGACTCCGAGCGAGGACAGAGCAAGGAAAAGTTCGCTCGATCCCCTTTCCCGGAGCGGTTTAAATAGCACCTTGTCGAAAAACAGTGCAAATGCTGCCATTATTCCCATCGAGAAGACGATCGCAAGTATCATGGCAGGACCGAAAGATAGCCCGGGAAAGTCCGCCCAGCCAGGCAATATACCTACGAAAAACAGGGCTAGGTAGGCTCCAAAGCTGAGCATGTCGCCGTGGGAGAAGTTGAAGAAATTCAATATGTCCGCGATTAAGGTAACTCCAATTGCTCCGAGAGTAAATATGCTTCCAAGAATAATTCCGTTTACAAACAGATCAGCCATCTGTACTCACCTCATTAACCCCCAAAATAAAGATCCTGGACTCTTTCGTTATCCAATAGCTCTTCCGTATCCCCGGAAAGAACCATTTCGCCAGCGGATAACAGGTAAGCTCGACTGGCGAGCCGCAGAGCATCTATCGTCTGGGCTACCAGCAGTACCGTTACTCCCCTTTCATTTATTTCCTCGACCTTCCCCAGCATCATATTGACCAACGACGGTTGTAAGCCGGCGGTTGGCTCGTCCAGAAGGAGAACTTTTGGTTCTATTAAAAGTCCCCGCCCAACCGCTACCATCTGCTGCTGGCCACCCGACATGGTACCAGCCTTTTGCCCCATTCTTTCTCGTAATTGAGGGAAGATGGTACAGATCTCGTCGATTCTATCCTCAAAATCCCCCTCTAGCGTGAAGGCTCCCATTTCCAGGTTCTCCCTTACGGTGAGCGAGGGAAAAATGTTGTCGTCCTGCGGAACGTAACTCATTCCCATTCTAATTGTATCCTCGGGTTCGGAGTCCGTGATGTCTTGCTTTTCCAGCTTCAGCGTCCCTTCGTCCGGGGTGATAACTCCTGATATAGAACGGAGCAGTGTCGATTTACCGGCCCCGTTCGGACCGATGGTGGCAACTAGTTCCCCCTCGTCTAACTCAAGCGATATCTCATGCAGTACGTCTACTTCTCCGTAGCCGGCGGATAGGTTATTTACGTTGAGTAGTGACAATC
>CAZNVA010000182.1:0-2661 GCA_964576335.1 uncultured Thermotogae bacterium
GAACGCTCTACAGTCTGGAGACCTCGCTGGATCTGAACGAGAGCATCGGCTTCATTGGGAGTTTTTCCTACGATTCGACGACTACCCGAGTTCAGAAACTCAACCTGTGGACCGGGAAAGCGACGACGAAGGAAGAATCCGGCGGGGAATTCGGGAACGCCGCTCTAAAAATGAAGCTGGATATCTGGGAGAATTCGGAACTGAGATCCTACTTTTCCATTCCTCTACTCGGAGGGCCCGGGGCCGCAGGACTCGTATGGTCTCGAGATCCGATCATGGTCTTCCCAAAATTCGTGACTGACGGTTCCACCTTCGGTTTGAACACGGGGGTAAGTTTCGTGGCAAATTCTAAATTCGCGTTCAACGGAAATATATCCCTATCCCACGAGGACAAGAATTCAAAGGTCGGATTTACCGGAGGTCTGGTCTACAGGGACGGCCAGTACGACGGGGTGCAGCTTTCCGTCTCGATTGAAAAAGGCTCATCAATCAGGGCATCCGTCGAGCTCGGCCTGAGTTATGGGGAGGAAAAGTAAGAGGTCAATTTTAATCCGGTCTCGTTTTTTTTATAATCTTTGAAAGGTTTTTACTTTAATCCGAACTTAGGGGGTAATTTATGCAGAGTTCGAAAAAATATGTATTCAACCTAATAACTATCTTATTACTTACCGCGGTTCTTGCTTTATCCGGCTCCATTTCTCATGCCGGACCTAAACCAGCAAAAGACGTTTTGGAGAACGCACCGGAGCGATCGGATTACCCGAACTCCGACGCGGTCATCATGCTGGACAAGGGCGTGGTAAACGTAAAGAAAAACTCCAGTAAATCGCTGACGGTTTCCACCAGAGTCAAGGTCTTTAACAAAGAAGGGCGACAGAAATTTGGCGAGGTCAAGATACCGTACATAGCGGGTTCGGGCCAACCCAAACTGCACTATATCAGGACCATCACTCCGGAAGGTAAAGTTTTAAAGCCCGACAAGGACGCCATCAGGGACGTTACCCCGGCCAAGCTGCAGAACTATCCGATGTACTCGGACGTAAAAAACAAAGTAATCAGCATGCCGGGACTGACAAACGGAGCAATCATTGACTACTCCTACACTTTGACGCCGGAGCGTTCGTTCCTGAAAGAGGACTTTTCGTCCAACTGGATGCTCCGGAGCAAACAGCCGATAATGAATTCTCACTACTCGGTCTCTTACCCGACGGACATGAACGTCCAGTGGACCAGTTTCGGCGCTGACCTTTCCCCGTCAACTAACGAAGAAGACGGAAGGAAGACGCTCACCTGGGAGAATAGCGATCTACCCAAGATTACGGAGCAACCGGGCATGCCACCGGTCGGGCGTATTTCGAACCGGATACTAGTAACTTCCATCGACAGCTGGGAGTACTACGCCAGTGAATTCTGGGAGCTGGCCAGTGGTCGAGCCGAGGCAAACGCCGCAATCCGAAAGAAGGCAAAGGAGCTAACTAAGGGGCTAAAAACTGAGGAAGAAAAGGTACAGGCAATATACAACTACGTCGCAACGAAAATAAGGTACGTCGCAATAGAACTGGGCAGAGGCAAGATTCAGCCCCACAAGGCAACCGAAGTATTCCGGAACAAGTACGGCGACTGCAAGGACAAGGCGACGCTGATGGTGAGCATGCTCGACGTGGTTGGCATCGAGGCGCATCCGGTACTGATTCTTTCCGGGTTGAACGCCAAAACGGACTTCGAGGAACCTCCGCCGGCAAAGGGAATGAACCATGCAATAGTCGCCGTGGAGACGGATGACGGCCTGGAACTGATGGATCCGACCTGCGATGTCTGCCCCTACAACTACTTGCCGGACAGCGACCGGGGCAAGAAGGCACTTGCTATCGTACCGGAGGACGGAAAAGTAAAGAAAGTAGTCGAGACTGACAGGTTTGATCCCGCGGATTCCCAGGTTAACGTCAGCCAGAAGGTAACCATCGACAAGGAAGGGAACTTGGAAACCAGCATCGAGATCTCTCACACCGGGTACAACAGTTACTCGCTCAAGTCCTTCCTGGAGTCCTACTCAAAAGTAAGGAGAAAACAGATCTACAGAGGTGTACTGAGCCAGCTGGAATCGGGAGCTACCCTGGAAAACTTCCAGGTTTCAAACCTCGAGGACGTTGACGAGAGGCTGAAACTGAAACTCTCCTATAAAAAGGACGGTTTTGCAGATAGTCTGGGGGATTCGCTGGTATTTCAAACCCCGCCCACACTCAGGATACCGCTGGACAGGAATTTCGACAGGGCGGTCAGTCTGACAGTAGATGAACGGAAGTACCCGGTACAGCTCGTGCCGGCAACTTTCGTCCAGAAGACGGAAATATCAGTTCCAGAGGGATCCGAAGTCGTATTACCCGACGGAGTAAGCGTAGAAAATAAGTGGGGTTCTTACGAATCCAGCTACAGTCAATCGAACGGGAAGGTCGTGGTGACGCGGAAGTTTACCAAGAAGGCTTCGGAAGTACCCGTCGAAGGTTACGGCGAATTCCAGAACCTGATCAACCAGATGAGCAAGGACAGGAGCAGCAAGCTTCAGGTAAAATAAACGAAGTCGCTATCCAACCGGAAAGTTTCAAAGGCAATTGAATTCAGAAAACGATAATATATAATAAAAGAGATGGGCGAATGGCTCAG
>CAZNVA010000183.1:0-2661 GCA_964576335.1 uncultured Thermotogae bacterium
ATCATCGTATTGCCTCCCTGCTTTGGAATCGACGGATGTTGATGATGACGAACGGGAAGATGAGAACAAATAGCACGACGGCAATGGCACTGGCCGCTTCGTAGTTGTAGAAGCTGTACATCTTTCGGATCATCAGGCTCGCCAGGACGTCAGTGCCGTACTCCCCGTTGGTAGTTACCCAGATAAAGTCAAATATCTTCAGGACGAATATCACGATGGTCGTCGTCGTGGCGATTATCGTCGTCTTCATGTAGGGGATCGTTACGTTCCAGAATACCTGCAGTTCGTTGGCCCCATCGACACGAGCAGCTTCCAGCATCGACTGGGGGATACCTTTATATGCAGCTGACAGCATTACCATCGCGAAACCAGTCCAGACCCATATTCCCATTACTATCAGGGCCATATTATTCGTCCAGGGCCGTTGCATCAGCCAGGTTGTTGGTTCGAATCCCTGCTGGGAAAGCATGAAATCTACGATTCCCAGTAAGAGCAAAGTGCCCATCAGGGGAGGACCGAAGGCGGTGTCCCGAATGGCGGCAAGCCCGATACTGATTAGGCCCAGAACCATCAGGACCTGAGCAGCAATGCCGAGCGGGGTCGTACCCTGACCCAGACTTATAAAACCGATGACCCACCAGATAGCTATCAAGACCAGGCCGATGATCACCGCTCCGGCTATCCAGGTGATACGCTTTTCTTCATTCCAGATACTAACTGCTTTCCATAAACCTTTCCCTAGAGCTAGTAACGCGAATACTACGGCAGCTATGCCAAATATCGTGAACATAACGTTTAAGGCTGCATTAACTCCGGGTCTGGAAGCAAAATCACCTATCGCCCCCATGAGAGAGTTCAGCAGCCCTATCTGGGTAAAGCCCGGAGGTCTGTAAGCGTAAACGAACTTCCAGATTATCGATGCGGCCGTGAACGAAACTGCCATCGGCATAAAAATCAATGACTTGGATATTGACTCGTAACTGACCCTATCCAGAAGCACGGCCAACAACAGACCGAATACGATCGTGAACGAGGTCATAACTACGAGCCAGAGCATCGTGTTTCTGAAAGCGATCAAAGTTTCCGTGGAGGTCAACACGTTGACGTAGTTCTGTACTCCGACGAAGTTCCCGGTGGGAAAGGCACCCTTCATGCTAACGTCACCGAGAAAGCTGGTATAAGTGGTTATAATCGTGGGATAGAATAGAAAGAATCCCACAACCAGTAGCGCAGGTCCGACGAAAAGCCATGACACGAAGTTTCGCTCTCTCATGGTAAACCTCCCAAAAGGAAAAGGAAGGCGAGGCAACCCCCGCCTTCCTTAATCGAGTTCGATATTTACTTAATCAGTGGCTTCGCCCGATTCGTAAGCGTCGTCAGCACTGTTTTCCAGCGTGTTCAGTACCTCTGACAGCGTCTTGTCGCCGGATACGTAGTTGACTACGGCACTGAAGAAGCTGCCCGAACCGACTGCCGAGTTCATGGAGTCCGACGCGTCAAACCTTGCCGTCTCCGCTTCTTTCAATGCCCGCGCTGATTTCCTAAGCGTATCGTTGGGGTAAACGGAAAGCGGAACGTCGACGTTAGTGGCCAACCTACCGGGGTTTTCTTTAACCCAGGTTTGCTGGATGTCTGCTTCTGCAAAGTATTTTACCAGCTCTCTCACTGCGGGTTTGTCGTTAAATGTAATGAAGAGGTCACCGGCAAAGAGGATCGGAGGTGAACCCTTGCCGAAGGACGGGAAGATAAAGGTGTCATAGTCCTCGCCAACCTTTGCGTCAGGCCGCGCGTCCTTGATGAAGTCCTGAATGAACGTGGCCTGTCTGTGCATCAGGGCTCTTGGCTTGTCCCTGCCGGCACCGGGAAGGATGTACTGAGCGGAATCGCCGAAGTTCATCGTCAGAGCGGCTTTGCTTCCCCCCATTACCATGTCTTCGTTCATAAACAGGCTGAAGATCCTGAAGGCTTCAGCTACCTGAGGGTTGGTCCATGCAATGTCGTGATTTACCCATTGGTCGTAGACTTCTGGTCCGGCCGAGCGCAGCATGATATCCTCGAGCCAGTCGGTACCGGGCCAGCCGGTGGCACCACCACTTTCCAGTCCCACTGTCCATGGAGTATAGCCGTCCGCGACCATCTGGTTCTGAAGTTTAATTAGTTCGCCCAGTGTGTCGGGGGTTTCGTACCCTTCTTCCTCGAAGACCCTCTTGTTATACCAGACCAGGCTCTTGACGCTTGCAGCCGGAATCATGCCGTATAAAGTGCCTTTGTAAGTTCCCGTCTCCAGGAAGCCGCCGGCCATTTTATCGGCCAATTCCGTGTCCTTGAACCAGTCCAGTGAGGCTAGATCTCCCTGCCTGGCCCAGTTTTTCATGAGTCCCGGGTTCGGTACGTTGGCCATGTCGGGCGGGTTACCGCCTGCTACCCGGGAACCGAGTGCTGTTTTCATGTTACGGCTGACCGGTTGAACCTCTACCTTAATTCCCGTGTCTTCCTCGAACTGTTTCATCAAGCTCTGGAAGACTTCCAGTTCGGCCCCGCCGAAGCTCGTAGCAAAAGTTACTTTTTCCTGACCAAAAGCAGTTACGGCACCGGAAAAGATTAGGCCTATGCTGAGTACGATGCTCAACACGAGTACTGACGAAAGTTTTTTATTGTTCA